>NZ_JBLLJM010000002.1:527247-587213 GCF_053543495.1 Camelimonas sp. ID_303_24 | reverse complement strand
GTCAAGGACCTCGATATCGGCGTGGAAGTGCTCTATCAGCGCCTCGACATCGCCAAGGGCCGCGTCTACGACGCCAACAAGTTTGGCTCGCTCACCGGCAAGACCACCACCTATGACGATAACTGGCTGACCCGCCTGCGTATCGACCGCACCTTCTGATCGCTGGCTGACAGCAATCAGGACAGAAGCCCCGGCTCACGCCGGGGCTTTTTTTTTGTTTTTGCGCGAGCCGGGACTTTCTGCTTCGCTTTCGCAGGGCTTTTGCTGTTGCTCATCAACCTGGACGGTCTGGCGCCGGAAAGGCCAGTGGTTGCGTGACGCTGACCGCAGGTGACCCTCCGGCGTCGCCGGGGCGCTGATGGCCTCAGAGCGGGATGTCTGGCGTGGTGGAAGGGTGGGAGCAGAACGTGAGCCGCTGGCCGCGTTTCATCCTTGGCACACCGGCGCAGGCCGCCACGACGCGCCATACCGGCGCGAAGCATGTTCTGTGAGAGCATGCGTCACGCTGGCAGGGCCGCCGTCGGCGGCGGATGCGCCGCAGCTTCGGGGGCAGCAACTGCGGGTTCTGGCGTCAGTCGGCGGCCAGGTCGTCTGTTTCTGGCCGGATGCTGGCTGTGGTTTCAGCTGAGGCAGCAAGCGGAGCCTGAGCCACAGGAGCCTGAGCCACCGGAACCGGAGCCTGTGATGGCGCCGGACCAACGGCGGCCATTGGCGCCATGCCGCGCTTCAGATCGTCCGCCATGCGCATGGGCGCGCCGGGCGCCAGGCGCTGGCGGTAAACCTGCAGATTCTCCATGACCCGCTGCACATAATTGCGCGTTTCGCTGAACGGAATGCGCTCCACCCAATCGACGGGATCCACGCCGGGATTGCGTGGATCGCCGTGGGCGGTGATCCACTTCTTCACATTGCCGCCGCCAGCGTTGTAGGCCGCGAAGGTGAGAATGTATGAGCCGCGCCAGTCGTCCAGCAGGTCGCCCAGGTGCCAGGCGCCAAGCCGGGCGTTATAGGCGGCGTCCGTGGTCAGGCGGCCCTGATCGAACGGCTGACCGGCCCGCTGGGCGGTGCGCTGCGCCGTCGCCGGCATCAGTTGCATGAGGCCGCGCGCCCCGGCCGAGGACATGGCCGTGGGATCAAAGACGCTTTCCTGACGGGAAATGGCGAGCACCATGGCCCGCTCCACCGCCTTGCCTGTCTGGGTGAACTGCGGCACGCCCTGCACTGGCCACGCAACGTCCGCCAGCGGCAGGCCGCGTTGCATCGCCGCCTTGCCGATCATCACCATGGAGCGCGCGTCATTGCGGTTGGCCGCCAGGCGCGCGACCAGATCGATAACGCCCGGATCGTCGAGCGTTTTGGCGACGCCCACGTAAAGTGGCGTGGCGAGCTCGTCCGCATCCGCCTCATGCAGCAGGCGTATTGCCCGGACAGGCAGGCTGTCGATGGCGTTGTCTGTCGCTGGCGGCGCCGGCGGGGTGACGGAAAGCCCGTTGTCGGCCAGCTTGATCCGCGCCAGCTGGCCATAATAGGCGGTGCCATGGCGCGCGGCGGCGTCATAATCGGCGCGTGCCGCCGCCAGATCGCCAAGGGCTTCGTGGGCGCGGCCACGCCAGTAGGCGGTGCGGGCCAGGGAAACCGGCGTGGCGGCAATCCTGGCGGCGGCGTCGAAGTGGCCCAGCGCCGCCTCCGCCTTGCCGAGAGAGCGCAGGGCGATCCATCCGGCATGGAACTCCGCTTCGATCTTCAGGACGTCGCGCTCGGCGCCGTGGCGGCGCACCAGATCATAAGCGATGTCCGCCTTGCCAGCGTCCAGGTAACGGCGGGCAAGAATGCGCCGCTCGATCCACCATTCGTCGCCGCCATCCAGATCCAGGGCTTCCAGCGGCACCGCCTTGTGGATGGCCAGGGCGCCGTCATTGTCCTCTTTCTTGCGCAGCAGCAACGCTTTGGAGAACTGCCAGGAGGGGTCCTTGTGCAACGCGGCGGGAACCGCTTCGAGCGCCTTTTCGGCCGCCTTGCCGGGCTGTTTCGCCTGGGCGATGGCCATGCGGGCGCGGGCGAGTTTCACATGGTCCGGCCCCGCAAGGACGGCCGCGCGCAACGCCACGTCCCACTTCTCCTGGAGCAGGAAGTGCTCCATGCGATTGCGGTGCTCTGCCTGCGTCAGCTGCTGCGGATAATCGGCGACCAGGCGCTTCTCGATCGTCACCGGCAGCGGATCGTTGCGCCACATGTTGACGATGAGCCTGGCGGCGGCGGCGGAGTCGCCGCGAGCGCGACGGGCGTCGGCCAGCAGCAGCGCGCCATGCGGGGTCTGGGGCTCCTTGCCGGTGAAGAAAGCGATCACCGCATCAGGGCCGGCCTTTTGCCGCATCAGCGCATATTCCGCCTGGCGCTGGGCGAGATTGCCGGCGGGCCAGTCCGGAAATTTGCGGAGAAAGGCGTCGATCCGCTCAAACCCCATGGAAGGGCCATTGTAGCGGATAGCCAGCCACTCCAGCAGGGCGCTGGCCGCGGGGTCGTTGATCCGCGTCCTCGTGGCGTCTCCATCCGCCAGCTTGCCGCCGCGATAGGCCTCAATGGCCTGACGCAGAACGGCCGTTGACACGCCGGTCGGCGGGGCCACGACCGGCCGGTCGTTGACCGTCAGGGCGGGATCGGTCAGCGGGGCGGGCGGCGCCAGATTTATCGCCTGTTCAACAAGGCCTGGTTGCCGTGGCGGCGGCGCGACGGCTGGCGGCGGCGAAGCCTGCTGCTGCATGGCCGGGGGCGCGGCCTGCTGGGGCGGCGGCGTCCTGATCTTTGCTGCGTAAAATCCGGGTCCCCAGTGCATTCCGGCGTAGATTGCGCCGATGGCGACAGCGCTGGCGGCGGCTGTCGCGCTGGCGGCGAGAATGCGCCGGCGCGGACGGCGGGCGTCTCGCGGATTGCCTTCCAGGACGTTTTCACGGGGCTGGGTCATCGGCGCCCTTTCACGAGTTCAAAAGAGCAGGTATGTCTTTAATCCAGCGCGGGAGCCTGCCATCTCTGATCTCACTCCCACGCAAGCGGCATGTGTTCGATAGGACAGGAATGAGACATCAGTCAGGCAGCAAACGCGGCCAGTTTGGAGTCCATGCGTCCGATTCAGCAGCATTTATGGTTAAATGAACGTAAATGCCGGGAAGCGTCACGGCCGGGCTGTGGTGTTTCCTGAAGCATGGCCGGTTCAGGGTATTTGGTATCAATTGCTGGCGGATACTCCGCCTTGCGGCGTCACAGTCCAGGAACATTCATGACAACGCACACGAACTTCAAGGGAGCTTTTACCGCCCTCGTGACGCCCTTTGGCGCCGACGGAGAGCTCGACGAAGGGGCATTTCGCGCTCACGTGGACTGGCAGATCACAAATGGCGTTCACGGGCTGGTGCCTGTCGGCACGACCGGCGAAAGCCCGACGCTCTCCCATGACGAGCACCGCAAGGTTGTCGAGTGGTGCATCGCCGAGGCGAAGGGGCGGGCGCCGGTGATTGCCGGCGCGGGCTCCAACAACACGCGCGAGGCGGTTGATCTGGCCCGGCACGCCGAGCAGGCTGGCGCGGACGCCCTGCTGGTGGTGACGCCCTACTACAACAAGCCAAGCCAGGAGGGCATGTACCAGCACTTCCGGGCAGTGAATGACGCGGTCGGCATTCCGATTTTCATTTACAATATTCCGGGTCGCTCCATCGTCGACATGTCGATCGACACCATGAAGCGTCTCTACGAATTGCCGAACATCGTCGGCGTAAAGGACGCGACGGCCAACATCACCCGCATCAGCATGCAGCGTCTGGCTTTGGGTGAGGACTTCATCCAGCTGTCGGGCGAGGATGGCACCTGCCTCGGTTTCATGGCCCATGGCGGCCATGGCTGCATCTCGGTGACCTCCAATGTCGCCCCGGCGCTGTACAGCCAGTTCCAGAACGCCTGCCTTGCTGGCGACTACGAACATGCGCGGGCGCTCAACGACAGGCTGATGCCCCTGAACATGAACCTGTTCTGCGAGCCCAGCCCATCGCCGGCCAAGTATGCGCTGTCGCTGTTGGGCCGCATGGGGCCGCACGTTCGCCTGCCGATCGTGCCGGTGACGGATATGGGGCAGGTCGCGGTGCGCGCGGCGATGACCCACGCCGGATTGCTGGAGAGCGCCTGAGCATGGCGGCTGCCAAGACGGACGACCGGAAGATTGTCGCCGATAACCGCAAGGCCCGTTTCAACTACGAGATTGTTGAAACGGTCGAGGCGGGCATCGCGTTGACGGGCACCGAGGTGAAATCGCTGCGGACCGGCAAGGCGACCATTGGTGAATCCTATGCTGGCCCTTCCGGCAATGAACTGTTCCTGTTCAACGCCTACATCCCCGAGTATCTGCAGGCCAACCGGTTCAATCACGAGCCGAAGCGGCCGCGCCGGCTGCTGCTGCACGCCCGCCAGATCAGCAAGATGATCGGCGCCGTGCAGCGCGATGGCTTCACCATCGTGCCGCTGCGCGTCTACTTCAACGACCGGGGACGGGCCAAGGTCGAGCTGGCGCTGGCCCGGGGCAAGAACGCCGCCGACAAGCGCGAGACCGTCAAGAAGCGGGAATGGGAACGGGAGAAGGGACGGCTGCTGCGCGACAAGGGCTGAGTGCGCGACAAGGGCTGGCCGCTGGGCGCCGCGCGCCGGCCTGCTTCGCGGGGTGCGCGCGCCTGCGCCCACTGGTGCGGGCGCATTCCCCGATCCGGTCATACGCGGGGCCGGGAGAGCGGTTTCCAGATGATCCGCCTCAGATGAGCCGGGGAGCCGTCACGCCGCCCGGCAGCCCCCGATCGCGCGCGATCGCCCGTTTTCCGGGGGAGGGCGGGATGGGTGTCACAACGCACGATGCATCATGGCTGCCCACGTCATAGCTGCGGGGCAGGCCAAAACGGCCAAAGTAAATTCTGCCTCTGACAGGTCGCGCTCCCCCGTCAGGCGCAATCCGGATGTATTCCAGATATCCGGATTGTCGCATCGCGCTTCCGGTGAAGCGGCGCCCGCTACACCGGGGAAGCTTTAGCCAGGAAAGCCTTCATCGGGACAAACGCGCGCTTACGGCTCAACTTCCTCATCGCCGTTCTGGCGGATGCCATAACGGCTCTGCAGATTGCGCGGGCGCTCTTCGCCCCGCCCTTCCGGCGACCGGTCGCGCGGGGAGCGCTCCGCAATGTCCCGGCCAACGCGTGAGGCGAGATTGGCCAGATCAATGAACTCATCGGCCTGACGGCGGAGCTCGTCCGCCACCATGGGCGGCTGGGTCACGATCGAGGAGATGACGGTGACGCGAAGCCCGCGGCGTTGCAGGGCGTTGACCAGGGAGCGGAAGTCGCCGTCGCCGGAAAACAGCACGACCCGGTCGAGGTAAGGCGCCATGTCGAGGGCGTCGATGGCCAGCTCGATATCCATGTTGCCCTTGACCTTGCGGCGACCGGCGGCGTCAATGAACTCCTTCGCCGGCTTCGTAACGACGCGAAAACCGTTGTAATCGAGCCAGTCGACCAGCGGCCGCAGCGACGAGTATTCCTGGTCATCAATCATCGCGGTGTAATAATAGGCGCGAACCAGAATGCCCTGGGCGTTGAATTCTTTCAAAAGCCGTTTGTAATCAATCTCAAAACCAAGATTGCGGGCGGTGGCGTGGAGATTTGCTCCATCAATAAACAACGCAATGCGGTCGCGGCTGGTCATGGCGCCTCAAATGAACTGCCGGGGACGGTCGTCGCGCCGGAGGTGAAATGAAATTGCGAAATATCTGAAGATTGTCTCCAACACTAAACGAAAAGCGACTTGCCTACAATTGTCTTTGATAACCGGATCGCCGGCGCCAGGGCAAAAAAACCTCCCCCGGGGGCCGGGGAAGCGGTGGCCCGGCCGCCGCTGGTTCACCGCAAAAGGCTGGCGGAAGCCCGCTTGATGGGCATGTGCAGGCGTCAGGACGCGGAGGCGCCAGCGCGGCGCCCCCTCTTTCCGGCGCGGCGGAGGCTGTGGCCGTTTCGGTGAAACCCGGTTCGCAGAAGATGCCCTGTCCCTTTGGTCCGACGCATTTTACGCGCTGCAGGGGCGAGGCGGCTGACGGGAGCCGGCGCCACCGCGCCCGAAAGCAGGCCAGCGCAGGGCCTGACTCAGCTGGCGAGGCCGCGGCTTCCGGGCTTGACCGGCGGCAGGGCCGCGAGTTCCGGCGGCAACTGGTCAGCCGCATAGTCCGGCACCTGGATGGCGGCCAGCGACACCAGCGGCGCGCCAATGTCGACTGTGCCGCCAGAGCGGTCGATCAGGCAGGCGGCGCCGACCACATTGGCCGAATAGCGGGCGATGGCGGCCAGGCATTCGCGCGACGACAGGCCCGTGGTGATGATGTCCTCCACCATCAGCACGCGGGCGTTCGCGGGAATTTCGAAGCCGCGACGCAGTTCAAACTGGCCCTCGACCCGCTCGACGAAGATCGCCTTGGCCCCCAGATGCCGCGCGGTTTCATAGCCCGGCACGATGCCGCCCACCGCAGGCGAAACCACCACGTCGATCTTGCCGAACGCCGCCTCGGCCTTGCGGGCCAGCGCCTTGCAGACGCGCTCGGTGCGCGCCGGATCCTGGAAGATGAACATTTTCTGGATGAACACGGCGCTGCGCCGTCCGGAGGACAGAATGAAATGACCTTCCAGCAACGCGCCGGCGTCGCGGAATTCCGCCAGGGTCTCTTCCTGGATCCGGGCGTCTTCCTGGGTAGACGTGTCTGGCTGGGGAGACGTGTCTTGCTGGGTCATGGGCCTTGCACTTTTGTCCGGGCGACGGCGCCTATTCGATGACGCGCTCGACGTTATTGACGACGCGTTTGGCGCGCAGCTCCGCGATGATGTTGTTGAGGTGTTTAAGGTCCCAGACGGCGAGGTCAACCGTCACATTGGTGAAGTCGGCGGTGGGACGCACCATCGAGACATTGTCGATATTGCCGTCATGGTCGGCGATCACCTGGGTGATCTGGGCGAGGCTGCCAGGCTCGTTGATCGACTTCATGCGGATGCGCGCGGGGAAACGCTGGCGGTTGCGCCCGTCCACATCCCAGCGCACGTCGATCCAGCGCTCCGGCTCGTTCTCGAACGCCGCCAGCGCCGGCGACTGGATCGGATAAATCGTCACGCCTTCGCCCAGGGTGAAGATGCCGATGATGCGGTCGCCCGGCACGGCGCCGCCGCCAGGGGCAAAGCGCACCGGCAGATCCTTGCCGGCTCCACGAATGGGCAGGGCGCCCGGATTGTCCTGATTGCCCGGCAGTTGCAGCTTGACGCTGCTGTCAGTCTTCAGGTCGAACCAGCCGGCCAGGGACGGCGCGTCCGGGCTGACGCGGCTGTCTTCCTGGTAATCCGGATAGATCGCCTTGACCACGTCGCCGGAAAAAATCTCGCCGCGTCCAACGGCGGCCAGCACGTCCTCAACCGACTGGCGGGCGAGGCGGGGCAGGGCGCCGCGCAGCTTGTCATCGGAAAACGCCTTGCCGGCGCGCTCGAAGGCCCGCTCCAGAATCTGCTGGCCGAGGCCCGCGTACTGTTTGCGCACGGCGCTGCGCGAGGCGCGGCGGATGGCGGCGCGCGCCTTGCCGGTGACCACCAGGCTTTCCCAGGCGGCCGGCGGCGTCTTGCCGTTGGCGCGGATGATCTCCACTTCGTCGCCGTTCTGCAATTCGGAGAGCAGGGGCGCGAGGCGGCCATTGATCTTCACGCCGACGGCGCTGTCGCCCACATCGGTGTGCACGGCGTAGGCGAAATCGATCGGGGTGGCGCCGCGCGGCAAGGCGATAAGCCGGCCCTTGGGCGTGAAGCAGAACACCTGGTCGTGGAACAGCTCCAGACGGGTGTGCTCCAGAAACTCTTCCGGGCTGTCGCCTTCCGCCAGCAGGTCCACCGTGCGGCGCAGCCAGCGGTAGGCGCGGCTTTCCACGGCCAGGGCGCTGTTGTCGTTCAGCCCCTCCTTGTAGAGGGCGTGGGCGGCGATGCCGAGTTCGGCGACGCTGTCCATGTCGCGGGTGCGGATCTGCAACTCGACGCGCTGGTGGCCGGGGCCGACGACCGTGGTGTGGATCGAGCGGTAGTCGTTCTGCTTGGGGGTGGAGATGTAGTCCTTGTAGCGGCCTGGCACCATTGGCCAGGTGGTGTGGACCACGCCAAGGGCGCGATAGCAGTCGGCGATGCTGTTGACGATGACCCGGAAGCCGAAGATGTCCGACAGCTGCTCGAAGCCGACTGACTTGCGCTCCATCTTGCGGAAAATCGAATAGGGCGACTTGGCGCGCCCCTTGACGTGCGCCTCGACGCCCGCCGCCTTCAGGCGGTCGCGCAGGTCGCCTTCAATCCGCTCGATCAGCGCGCCGCTGCGCCCGACCACCTCTTCCAGCCGGCGTTTGATGGTTTGCTGGGCGTCGCCATTGAGATGATGAAACGAGAGCTCTTCCAGCTCCTGCCGCATCTCCTGAATGCCCATGCGGCCGGCCAGCGGCGCGTAGATGTCCAGGGTTTCCTGGGCGATGCGCTGGCGCTTGTGCGGCGGCACGAACTCCAGGGTGCGCATGTTGTGCAGCCGGTCGGCCAGCTTCACCAGCAACACCCGCACGTCGGCTGCGATGGCCAGCAACAGCTTGCGGAAGTTCTCGCCCTGCTGCGCCTTGCGCGAGACGAAATCGAGTTTCTTGATCTTGGTCAGGCCATCGACGAGCGCGCCGATCTCCGGGCCGAACAGCCGGTCTATTTCCTCGCGGGTGGCGTCGGTATCCTCGATGACATCGTGCAGGATGGCGGCGACGATGGTCGCGTCGTCCAGCTTCATGTCGCAAAGAATGGCGGCGACAGCGAGCGGATGGTTGAAATAGGGATCGCCGGAGGCGCGCACCTGGCTGCCGTGGGCGCGCATGGCGTAGACATAGGCGCGGTCGAGCAGCGCCTCATCAGCGTCGGGGTCATAGCTCTTGACGCGCTCAACCAGCTCGTACTGGCGCATGAACGGCTTGCGCGCGGGCTTTTTGACGGGGGGCTCGGCTTCCGTTGCCGCAAGTGGCGCGACAGGCGGCGCAGCTTGCGCCGCCGCTTGCGGCGCGAGATCGCGCGCGGCGCCGGGGATCACGGCCTGGGGTGTTCCGCTTGCCGGGACATTGCTGGCGGACGCCGGGGGCGGCGCGTCGTTCTTGCTGATATTCTTTTGCTTCGCCACGGATGCGCACCTGTAGCATTGTCCAGCGGCGCGGAACTGTCCGCCCGTGGAACAATGCGCCAAAACAGACGGATGTGACGGCGCCGGCTCGGCCAGGCGGCGGCTTGCCTGGATGCGGGCTCCTGCCATGCACAGTCTGTAAAAGTTCTATGAAACGGCCGGCGGATTTCGTCAAACCACCGCCGGATACGATTTCATGAAAAGCAGACGCCGTTCCCCGGCTGCAACAGGGCTGGACTTCAGGCCGCGTCGGGCAGGGACCGGACGCCTGATGATCGCCGAAACATCTTCGCGTTTTATGAACGCCAGGCGCGCCGCTGCTGGTCAGCGCCGCGCTTTATCCTGGCCGACATCGGCCATGATGCGGTTGATCACGTAGGGATAGAACGGATTCGACGACATGCGCAGCGGAGCGTCCATGCCGATGACCAGCGCGCCGCGCTCGCCGCGGATCGCAAGGGCCCCCAGGGTTATGCCGAAGTTGTCCGCAGGGTCAGGCGTCAGCCCGTACAGCCCGTCGCTCACCGGAAATGGCAGGGCCACGTGCGAAAGGGAAAAGACGTCGCGTGGCCAGGACAGCCCGAGCTCCGCAGCCTGTTCCGTGGTGGCGCCAGCCTCGGTGACGCGGGCGATTGCGGCGCCGGTTTCGGCGGCCGTGATCACGCTCAGGCGAAACCGGCGTGGTGCGCCCAGCTTGATCCGGTCGGCCTGCGCCATCAGGCCGGGCCGGAAAAGAGGCGCGAACTGCGGGGAGCGGTTGATGTCAAACAGCACCAGTTCGCTGCCATTGGCGGGCAACTGGGCGTACAGGGCATCGATGACCGCCTGGGACGACACGGTGGCGTCGAGCGTTGACTGGAAGGTCAGCACCGGCGGCATGCCTTGCCAGCGATTGGCGCGGGCGTGTTCCAGCAGGCGTTGCTGCAGGGCGCTGGTCAGCAGGTGAGACTGGCGCGCGGCGTTGACCGGAAACGAATTGAACTTGAACGGGTTGAATTCGGGCTGGACGCCCAGCCAGGCGCTTTTGGCGAAGGGCGGAAAGATTGCCGGCAATCCCGCCAGTCCCGCGAAACGGGCGAAGGCGGTGACCCCGACCATGGGCGACAGCAGCACAAGATGGTCCGGCCTCGGCAGCGCGGCGTTGTCCACGGCGTCCATGGCGTACATCAGCGCCAGCGCGCCGCCGTTGGAATAGCCGATGACGTGCAACGGTTTGTCGGGACCGCTGCGCCTGCGGGCCTCGCGCACGGCGAGATGGGTGGCGGCGAGCCAGTCCTCCCATTCAACGCCGGTGAGGCCGCCAGGCGTCGCGCCGTGTCCTGGCATGCGGATCATGACTGACACGAAGCCCTGATCGCGGTAGCGCCGGGCGATATGGCGCAGGCTGTAGGGCGCATCGGTGAGGCCGTGCAGGAACACGGCCGCGCCCCGTGGCGGGCCTTCCGGCTCAAGGATGGTCGAGCGGTTCCAGTCGGTGGCGAAATTGCCCGGATACACCCGGCTGCCGGGGGCGTAGCGATTGAGGTCGGTGCGCAGCTCTGGCGGCAGCCTGTCCGAGACCTTTGCGCGAACCTCGGCAAAAATGCGCTGCTCGGCCGCCAGATAGCGGTCCCAACTGGCGTGCTCCAGCTCGTCGCGCGACAGTTCTTCTGGCGCGAATGTGTGCCAGGGCTTCAGCGGCTCGCTGCGCCAGGCGTCGAGCGCCCGCGCGCCCAGCAAGGTGGCCACGACCACGCCGGCGATCACAGCCGTGCGCCTGACGTATTTCAGCAGGCGCGCCCGCATGGTCTGTTTCATGGCGCCCGTCCGGTCAGCCGATGCGCCGGGCTGTCACCGCGATGGCGAGGTAGGCGCATCCGGCGAACAGCAGCGAGATTCCGGCAATGGTGCCCGGCGTATAGACGCTGGTGTACCTGAATTTCGCCAGCAAGGCGGCGCTGGCGAGCAGTGCGATGACGCCAGACAGCAACAGCCAGGCCCAGCCCGAGGCTGGCCGCAAACGGAGCGCCAGCACGATCTGCGACAGTCCCTGGGCCAGGAACACGAGCGCGATCAGGGCCGTGATGGCGATCGCGCCGGCAAGGGGGTTGAGATAGATGAGCACGCCGCCGACAAGCTGGATCACCCCCACCAGCAGATGCCAGACAAAGCCGGCCCATCCGGTGACCTGAAATGACTGGATGATCTGGAACAGGCCGACGCCGGCCAGCACCAGACCCAGCACCAGACTTGCGGCGATGGTGGAGATCACGGGAAGCATGATGGCCAGAACGCCGCCGGCGATCAGGGCCAGGCCGAGACACAGGAACCATATCCAGCGGGACCGCGCCGCTTCACCCCGCGCCAGCACGCTTCTTGCCTGTCCATTCGTCATGTCATCCCCCCAACAACGTCGCTTCTGGTCCTGAGCCGCGCAGGCGCTGTATGAAATTTTCAATATTGTGAATGTCTTGCGGCTGTTCGCCAGGGTCATGCGCGACCCTGGCGGCCGGGCTGTTTGCGCCCATGGAGGTCCCCTGACCGGGTGATCCCGTCGCAATCCAGCCTGTCAAGGCGCAGGCGCGGAGCCTGGCCGGATCACGCCGGTCCTGGGCCCGCCCTGGCCGGGGTCGGCAACTGCCGCACGCGCTGGCCAGGATGCAAGGCCTGCACCCCCGCTGAAACGACAAGATCGCCTGGCTCCAGCCCATGCGTGACGATTACCTGGTCCGGGTCGAAGCGCAGGACGTCGATCGCGCGCAGGGAGACCGTCGAGGTCGCGGGATCGACCACCCACACCGCAGGCGTCGTTCCCTGCTGGGTGAGGGCGCTCGCCGGGATCGCGATGATCGCGGGCGTGCTGATTTCCAGCACGCCTGTCACCGTCGCGCCGAGGCGCATGGCCTCCGGCGGATCGATCAGACTGACCTTCACCGGGAAGGCGCGCGTGCCGGGGTCGGCCTGCGTGGCGACCTCGCGCACCGTTCCGGCGACGGTCACCGCCGGGTTGTCGGCGAGGGCGACGCGCACCCGGTAGGTTCCGGCATGGGTCTCCAGCAGGCGGGCCGGCACATGGAAGACGGCGTCCCGCCCTTCTTCCCGCGCCATGCGGATTACCACCTGCCCGGGCTGGACCACTTCGCCAGGCTCAATGGAGCGCGCCGTCACCACGCCGGAAACGCCGGCGCGCAGCTCGGTGAAGGACAGCCGGTCCCGCGCCAGCTCCACCCGCGCCTCGGCATTGTCCACAGCGGCCTGGGCGGTCTCCAGGGTCCGCTGCGCCTGGTCGAAACGGGGCCGCGTGGTAAAGCCCTGCGTCATCAGGCGGTCCTGCCGCTCGAAGGTGTTGCGGGCGGTGTTCAGCTCTCCGCGCGCCGCCTGCAGGGCCGCCTGGGCCGCTGTCAGCTCATTGCGCTCCAGCGTCGGATCAAGACGGGCGACCACCTGTCCGGCGGTCACGCGGTCTCCCACATTGACGCTCCGCTCGGTGACGCGGCCGTTGATGCGGAAGGCGAGGCCGACGCTTTTCTCGGCCTGGATTTCACCACTCAGCCGCACGTCGCTGGCGACCGCGCCCGATTCCACCTTGATGACGCCGACGGGCCGGCCCTCCGCCGCTGGCGGCTTCGCCTCCTGGCAGGCGACCAGCGGCAACATCAGGCCGGCGGCGGCTGTCGCGCCCAGCAGGCGCCTGGGCAGGGGGCGCTTGAGAAGGGACCACGTGAGAAGGGACTGCCTGGGAAGGGCCTCTTCGGGCGAGGACTTGCTGGCTGGAATCCGGATCATGCCGAAACTCCCACAGGGGTGGTTGCAGCCGGCGCGCCAGGCGCGGCCTCAGCCGACCCGCCCCGGTTGAAGACCGTGACATACAGCACGGGAAGCAGCACGAGCGTCAGCACGGTCGCCACCAGCAACCCGCCCATGATGGCGAAGGCCATTGGCCCCCAGAACACGGTGGGCGCGATGGGGATCATGCCAAGCACCGTTGAGATCGCCGTCAGCACGATGGGGCGGAAGCGCGTGGCGGCGGCGTCGAGCGCTGCCTCCACCACGCTTTTGCCGTCGGCCCGCTCGGCCTCGATCTGGCCAATCAGAATCACCGCGTTCTTGGTGATGATGCCGATGAGGGCGAGAACGCCGAGCAGCGCCACGAAGCCAAGCGGCTTGCCCGACAGCAGCAGCGCCCCCACCACGCCAATCAGGCCGAGCGGCGCGATGACGAGGACGATGGCGAGCAGCCGGAAGCTGCGCAACTGCGCCATGAGCACGGTGAACATCACCAGCAGCATCACCGGCACCACGGCGATGACCGACGCCTGCGACTTGGCGCTTTCCTCAACGGAACCGCCGGTGGCGATGCTGTAGCCTGCCGGCAGGGCCTTGCTGAGCGCCTCAATGGACGGTTGCAGGGAGCTGACCGCCGTTTCCGGCAAGGTTCCAGGGCGAACGTCGGCCGCGACCGTCAGCGTCGGGGTCCGGTCGCGACGCCAGACCAGCGGCTGGTCAAGGCCGTAGCTGAAGGTCACGAACTGGGACAGCGGCGCGGTGCGCCCGCCAGGCAGCGAAACCTGCATGCCGCGCAGGGTCTCCAGCGAGGCCCGCTCGCCGTCGCGCGCCCGGGCGACCACGTCGATGAGGTAGATGTCGTCGCGGACCTGGGTGACCGTGGAGCCGGTCACCACAGAATTGAGCGCCGCGGCGACCGCCGATGAGCTGAGCCCCAGACGCCGCGCCTCGTCCTGATCCACCTTCAGTTGCAATTCGCGCGCCGGCTCGATCCAGTCGAAATTGACATGGTCTGTCTGGGGATTGGCGGCGATGGTCTGGGCGACCTTCATGGCGATGGAGCGGACCTCGGCAATGTCCGGCCCGCTGACGCGATATTGCACCGGCCAGCCAACCGGCGGGCCAAGCTCCAGCGGATAAACGCGCGCCACCACATTGGGGAAGTCATGCGCCAGCATCTTCTCCAGTTTGGCCTGCAGGCGCTCGCGGGCCGGCACGTCCTTCGCGACAATCACCGCCTGGCTGAAGAAGCTGTTGGGCAACTGGGCGTTCAGCGGCAAATAGAAACGGATGGCGCCGCGTCCCACATAGGCGCTCCAGCGCGCCACGTCCGGGTCGTCCTTCAGCGTCGCGTCGAAGCGTTTGACCATGTCCTCGCTGGCGTAGATCGAGGCGTTCTGTGGCAGCGTCAGGTCAACCAGCAGCTCTGGCCGGTCCGAGGCCGGAAAGAACTGCCGGGGCACCAGCGGCAGGGCGAGGAGCGACAGCACGAACAGCCCCACGGTCACGCCGATGGTGATCCAGCGCAGGCGGATGGCGCCTGTCAGGAGGCTGCGGAACATGCGCTCCATCTTGCCGGGGCCTTGCGGCTTCGCGCCAGGCGGCGGCGCTTTCAACATGGCGACGCCCAGCACAGGCGCGAAGATCAGCGCCACGAACCACGACGCCACCAGGGCCATGCTGACCACGGCGAACAGCGAGAAGGTGTATTCGCCGGCGGAGCTGGCGGCGAAACCGATGGGCAGGAAGCCGGCGATGGTCACCAGCGTGCCGGCGAACATCGCCATGGCGTATTTGCGGTAGGCGAAGGTCGCCGCGGTGGTTTTCTCATCGCCAGCGGCCAGGCGCGTCACCATGGCGTCGGTCGTCGTCATGGCGTCGTCGACCAGCAGGGCGAGGGCGATGATCAGCGCGCCGAGCGAGATGCGCTGCATGTCGATGCCAGAAACCAGCATCACCGCGAACACCACGGCCAGCGTCAGCGGTATGGAGAGCGCCACCACCAGGCCAGGGCGGATGCCGAGGCTGAGGAAACTCATCGCCATGATGATGGCCACGGACTGCCAGAGCGAGGTCATGAAGTCGGCGATGGCGTGATCCACCGTCACCGCCTGATCCGCCACCAGCGTCGCCTCGACGCCGACCGGCAGGTTGGCGATGACGCCGGCCATGGCCTTCTTGATGTTCTGGCCCAGGGCAAGAATGTCGCCGCCGTCGCGCATGGCGATGCCAAGACCGATCGCCTCGCGCCCGTTGACGCGGAACATCGGCTGCGGCGGGTCGACATGGCCACGCCGCACGGTGGCGATGTCGGCGAGGCGCACCATGCGGTCGCCCACCGGGAAATTGACGTTGAGCAGGTCTGCTTCCGACCCGAAGGCGCCGGAGACCCGCAGCGACATGGTTTCGTTGCGCGTCTGGATGGCGCCGGCCGGCCGCACGACGTTCTGGCTCTGCAGCGCCGCCAGGAGGGCGTTGCGGTCGATGCCGAGGTTGGCCAGTTCCCTGACCGAGAACTCGATGAAGATGCGCTCATCCTGGGCGCCGATGATCTCGATCTTCGAAACGTCCGGAACCTGAAGCAGGCGGGAGCGCGCGGCCTCGACATAGTCGCGCAGTTCGCGTCCCGAAAACCCGTCGGACGTGAAGCCGTAGATAATGCCGAATGTGTCGCCGAACCGGTCATTGAACTGCGGTCCGATCACGCCCGCCGGCAGCGTCAGGCGCATGTCGGCGACGAGGTTGCGGACGCGGTACCAGGTGTCCTGCACCTCGCGCGCCGGGGTCGACTGCTTCAGGTCAACGAAAATCGTCGTCACGCCAGGGCGCGTGAAGCTGCGGACCGTATCCAGACCCGGCGTTTCCTCAAGCTGACGCTCAAGACGCTCGGTGACCTGGGTCAGCATGTCCTCCATCGTCGCGCCTGGCCAGGCGGCCGACACCACCATGGTCTTGATGACGAAGGCGGGGTCTTCATTGCGCCCGAGACGCTCGAAGGCGAACACGCCCGCGGCGACGGCGATGATCATCAGATAGATGACGACAGAGCGGCTTCTGAGCGCCCATTCCGAGAGGTTGAAGCTCATCGTGTTTCCGCTCCGCCCAGACGCACCTGCTGACCTTCGCGAAGGACATTGGCCCCCGCGGTGACGACGACGTCGCCAGGGTTCAACCCCTTGCCGATGTGCGCCGTAGCTGGATCAGAGGCCAGAACCTCGACCTTGCGCAGCGACACCGTCTGCGCCGCCGGATCAACCACCCACACGCCAGTCTCCAGATTGTTGCCATTTCCACGCTGCATCAGCGCCGTGGCCGGGATGTGGATGGCGGCTTTGCCGTCGCCGCCAATCCGCGCCGTGATGGCGGCGCCAAGGCGGAAAGCCGGCGATGGATCAGACAGGCCGACGCGCACGGTGAAAGTTCGCGTCACCGGGTCCGCCTGTGGAGAGATCTCCCGCACGCGGCCGTGGGCGGTAACGCCGGTCTGGCCGGCCAGCGCGACGGCCGCCGCATCGCCGGGGTGCAGCGAGCGGACCACGTCCGCCGGCGCCTCAAACACCGCGTCGCGGCCATCGCGGCGCGCGAGCTGCAAAATCATGCGGCCCGCCGCGACCACTTCGCCAGGCTCGGCGCCGACGCGCGTCACCACGCCCGGCGCATCCGCCTTGAGCGTGGTGAAGCCCACGACATCTTCCGCCGATGCGACGCGCGCCCGCGCGGCCGTGACCTGGGAGCGCGCCGAAAGCCGCGCCTGCTCGGCCGCTTCAAAATCAGCCCGCGTGGCCACGTTGCGGGCCAGCAACTGGCTCTGACGCTGGTATTGCCCTTCCGCCTCGCGCAGATGGCCCTCCGCCGCCGCCAGGGCGGCCCTGGCCGCGCGCAGGTCATTCAGCTCGTTTTCGGGATCAAGCCGGGCGACGACATCGCCTTCGCGCACCGCTGCGCCGACGCCCACATTGCGCTCCGCCACGCGGCCGCCAATGCGGAACGAAAGATCGACCCGGTCCTGCGCTTCGATGTGGCCGGTGAAAGCGAGAGCGGGGGCTGGGGGCTGGCTGGCGATGGTGACGGTCCGGACCGGGCGCACGGGAGCGGGGGGCGCCTTGGCCTCTTCCCGCCCACAGCCAGACAACGCGATTCCCGCGACGATCAACGTCGAAACAGCGAGACAGCGCGACGCCGCGCAAAGGTTTTTTTCCGCAGCTTGCCCAGACACAATATCCCCCTGATGGCCATGGAGCCGGAAGACTCGCAATGGGCGTAACCGGACTGCCCGACAGTATTTTCTTAGGCCACAACAATGATCGGTGACAATGCGGATTGTGGGTAATGTACCCAGATATCGTGGGAATTACATTTCACATGGGGCAAGTCACATGGGGCAAGCGGGGCGTGGCGCGGCGGCGCGCACTGGCGCGCGTCCCTGGCCGGCTCAATGTCGCCAGCCCCTTGCGCGATCCCCTGTATCGATCGCCTGAATCGATCTCTTGCGTCCATTGCCAGTCTCAATCCCTGGCGCCGTCCCTCGCGCGGTTTGCCCTGCCAGTCCCTTGCGATGACTGCGCGCCCCTGTCATGACTGCCGCCACAATTTGGTGTGCGGCGCGCACGCGGAGCGGGAACAGGGCGCCGGACGGCCCCTGAATTTGGGGGGGAGCCACATGGAAGGCGCAGGCAGGGGATCGATCTCGACGGCCATGATCGTGTTGATCGCGGTCATCCTTGTTTTCGGGTGTGTTTATTATGCGGGCGCGGTTATCGCCCCGGTCGTTTTCGCCATGTTCATGATCGCCCTGATGTGGCCGTTCCAGAGCTGGCTGCAGAAACGCATGCCAAAAGGGCTGGCGCTCGCCTTCAGCATGCTGGTGGTCGCCGCCGTCTTCCTGGTGTTCGGCTGGATCGTTGCCTGGGGGTTTGGGCGCGTCACCCGCTGGATCATCGCCGACGCCGGGCGCTTCCAGACGCTTTACGTCATGGGCGTCGCCTGGCTGGAAGGGCACGGGATCGCCGTGGCCGGCCTTTGGGCGGAGCACTTCAACGTCGGCTGGGTGGTGCGGGCTGCGCAGCAGGTGACGGGCCGGTTCAACACCACCTTGAGCTTCTGGATTGTGGTGTTCGTCTATGTGATCCTCGGATTGCTCGAGGTGGACGACGCGGCCCGCAAGGTGCGCGCGCTCGGCAACCAGACCGTGGCCGGCGTGCTGTTGCGCGGCGCCAGCCAGACCGCGGTCAAGTTGCGCAGATACATGGGCGTGCGAACGGTGATGAGCTTCATGACCGGCGCGCTCGTCTGGATCTTCGCGACGGCTGTCGGCCTGCCGCTCGCGGCCGAATGGGGCGTCATGGCCTTCGCGCTGAATTACATCCCGTTCATCGGGCCACTGGTGGCCACCGTCTTTCCCACCCTGTTCGCCATGGCCCAGTTCCAGTCCTGGGAGGCGGTGCTGGTGGTCTTCGCCTGCCTCAACCTGATCCAGTTCGTGGTCGGCAGTTATCTTGAGCCGCGGGTCGCCGGCTCGGCGTTGTCCATGTCGCCATTTCTGGTGCTGTTCTCGGTGTTTTTCTGGAGCTACCTGTGGGGAATTCTGGGCGCCTTCATCGGCGTGCCAATTTCCATCGCCTTGCTGACGTTCTGCGCCCAGCATCCGTCGAGCCGCTGGTTCTCCGATCTGCTCGGCGCGCCGCCGAAGGACGCGCGGGCGAGCGGCTGACCGTATTGGGGGCATGAGGCGTTTCCGGTAAAGCCGGCCGCCCGGCCAGCGTATGTCGCCGGGCCCGGCGCCGGCCGGTTTCGCCCCCTCCAGATGCTGCCGGCAGGCGACCGCAGGGCGGTTCCTGGCCGCGGGCCGTCATCTTCCGGTGACGGCCATGGACCAGGTGGTTGTATCGCGCGTGGGCGGAGTTCAGTGTAGCCTGCCAGCTCATTGAGCCCATCGTGAAACCGTCTTGGCTCAGGTCCTGAGCAGGCGCCTTCCGGCGTGCAGGCGCGGGGCTCCCCCCGGAGCCCGGGCCGTCATTTTCCTCACCCGTATATGCGGAGTATTCCCGTGTCTGATCTCGTCGTCGTTGTTTATCCGGATGAACAGAAGGCGGAGGAAATCCGCCAGCGTCTGTTCGAGCTGCAAAAGGAATATCTGATCAGGATCGGCGATGCGGTGATCGCCGTCAAAAACGAGAAGGGTCACGTCAAGCTCAACCAGCTGATGAACACGACTGCGGCTGGAGCGGCTTCAGGCGGCCTCTGGGGCCTGCTGATCGGCGCGATTTTCCTGATGCCCCTGGTTGGCGCCGCGATTGGCGCGGCCTCGGGCGCGGTGGGCGGCGCCCTGACGGATTTCGGCATCAACGACAAGTTCATGAAAGAGCTGGGCGAGAAGCTGCAGCCCGGCAACGCCGCCCTGTTCGTGCTGGTGCAGGGCGTGACTGGCGACAAGGTGCTGGAGGAGTTGCGCGGCGCGGGCGGCGAAGTGCTCAAGACCTCGCTCGATCACAGCAAGGAGCAGGCCCTGCGCGAAGCGCTCGCCGCACATCCGATTACCCCGGAAGCGGCGGCTGAAGCCCCGGCCGCGCCGAAGGCGTAATCGCCCGGCGCCGGGACGTCGTTTTGCATATGGCCGGGCCTGTCCCGGCCATATGTGTTTTGCGCGGCGACTGCGCGAGGGGCCCGTCAGGCCGTCGGCTGCTCCAGACCGCCGTTTTCGGCGATGAAGCCGATGACCGCGTCGAGGCCCGCGCCGCGCGACAGATCGGTGAAACCGAACGGCCGGTGTCCGCGCATGCGGGCGGCGTCCGTGCGCATCACGTCCAGATCGACGTTCACGTAAGGGGCCAGATCGCTCTTGTTGATGACGAGGAAGTCCGAGCGGGTGATGCCCGGGCCGCCCTTGCGCGGGATCTCCTCGCCCTGGCAGACGGAAATGACATAGAGCGTCAGGTCCGCAAGGTCAGGGGAGAATGTCGCGGCGAGATTGTCGCCGCCCGATTCGATGAACACGATGTCCAGATCGGGAAAACGGCGGTTCATTTCGGCGATCGCCTGCAGGTTGATCGACGCGTCCTCGCGGATCGCCGTATGCGGGCACCCGCCGGTTTCGACGCCCATGATGCGATCTTCGGGCAACGCCTGCCGGCGGGCGAGGATCAGCGCGTCTTCCCGCGTATAAATGTCATTGGTAATGACGGCGATGGAAAAGCGGTCGCGCAACGCCTTGCACAGGCGCTCGGTCAGCGTGGTTTTCCCGGAGCCGACCGGGCCGCCAATGCCGATGCGCAGGGGGCCGTTTCTGGATGTCATGAACGCTGTCGCCTCAGATCTTGTCATGCGGGTGCGTGGTTGCATTCCGCTCGGGGGATGTCTTGCCTTGCAAAACGTCTTCCCGCGTTGTGGCCGTCGCGGCGCATCGGGAAAACGCGGTGCATCAACGCATGGAACAGTGAACGCAGCCTGGCGGATTATTGTCCAGGGTTAAAGCCGCGCCGCCCCGGGTCCCTGCCCGGGGCCATTCCATCGGCCGCAGGTTCGGTCTTGCGCTCAGCCGTGATGATGGTCGTGATGCCCGTGATCATGATGATGCCCGTGGTCATGTCCGCCGTGGCCGGAATAGGCGCCGCGTACGGGCTGGAACGGCGCGACGATCTCGCTGACCTGCGCGCCGAGGCCTTCAAGCATGGCGCGGATGACGTGGTCGCGCAGGATCAGGATCCTGTCTGTCGTGATGTCGGCGGCCAGATGGCGGTTGCCAAGGTGCCAGGCCAGTTGGACCAGATGCAATGGGTCCTGGGCCCGCACGTCATAAAGCGACTCATCGGCGGCCGTGATGGCGATGGCGCCGCCGCAATCGGTGAGCAGGGCGTCGCCATTGTCGAGCGCCACGGTGACGGGAAGATCGACAAGCGCCCGCGCGCCGTCATTCAGCCCAATGGTCCGGCGCCGCAGGTGCCGCTCATCGTGGGCCAGGGTGGCGTGGCCAACAACGAACTTGCCATCAACGCCGCCTTCGGATGCGCGCCGCACCGCAACTGCCTTCAACATCAGGCGCCTCACTCTGGACATTCGGGATTATGGGATTTTGCTGCGCGACAGGGGTAACCCTGAAGCCGGATAATCTGGATTGCATCTAGATTGCCAGCACCACCAATGCAGCAATGCATGGAAAGTGCTCAAAATTATATGCATTCTGCACAGCATTCACAGATGTAATTGGTGTCTTTCGCGATAAAAGTGGTTGCCATGGCGCGGGGCGGCGCATACTCCAGATGAAATATGGGAGATGCGGCATGTTCCTGCTCCAGGCACGGGAAAATTCGCCAGATACGTCGCCGCCTGGGGCCCCAGTCGAAGCGTCGGGCCGTCGCAGCTGGCCGGCCGAGCTGGAGTTGTGGTTCGCGCCGCTTGCCGGCAAGACCCGCCTGATCCGCCGCCGTCATTCCGGTCCGTTGCTCGTGCAAAAGCCGTTCTTTCCGGAGAAGGACGGCAGTTGCCATGTCTATTTGCTGCATCCGCCCGCCGGAGTCGTCGGCGGCGACAGCCTCGACCAGCGCTTTCATGTCGATGCCGGCGCGCGCGTGGTTCTGACCACGCCCGGCGCCACCCGTTTTTACCGCAGCCTCGGCGATGTCGCGCTCCAGTCCACCCGCATGACGTTGGGGGCGGGCGCGGTTTGTGAATTTCTTCCGCAGGAAACCATCGTTTTCGCAGGCGCCAATGCCCGTCTTGAGACCAGGGTGACGCTGGCGCAGGACGCTGTCTATGCTGGTTGGGACTTTATCTGTCTGGGCCGGCCCGCCTCTGGCGAAGGTTTCACGGCCGGGCAGGTGGCGCAGCGCATTGAAATTGTCCGCGACGGCAGGCCAGTCTGGTTTGAGCGCATGGTCCTGTCCGCCGGCTCGCCGCAGCTTTCCGCTGCGTTCGCGCTTTCCGGCCAGCCGACGGTGGGGGCGATGGTCTATGCCGGCGCGCTGCCGGAGGACGCGGCGGAGCGGGTGCGCGCCGCTGTCGGCGGCCAGCATCAGGGTATGTTTTCCGTGAGCCAGCTGGAGGACGTGCTCGTCTGCCGCTATCTCGGGCCACGGGTTGCAGAGGGCAAGTCCATGTTCGTTCAGGCATGGGACGTTCTGAGGCAGCTGGGGCAGGGCAAGCCAGCCAGCGCGCCGCGCATCTGGACGACATGACACTGGTAAACTGACACAGCGAGGGTCGACAAATGGAACTGTTACCACGCGAGAAGGACAAGTTGCTGCTGTTCACCGCCGGCCTGCTGGCGGAGCGCAGGAAGGCGCGCGGCGTCAAGCTGAACTACCCGGAGGTGATCGCCTACATTTCCCTGGCGATCCTCGAGGGCGCCCGCGACGGCAGGACCGTGGCGGACCTGATGTCCTATGGCGCGACGCTGCTGACCCGCGACGATGTCATGGAGGGGGTGCCCGAGATGGTTCATGACATCCAGGTTGAGGCGACCTTCCCGGACGGAACCAAGCTGGTCACCGTTCACAACCCGATCCCATGAAAGGGGCTGCGTCATGAATCCGGGCGAATTTTTGCTTGAGGACGGCGAGATCGAGCTGAACGCCGGTCGGGAGACCCGCAGGATCGACGTTGCCAACACCGGAGACCGGCCGATCCAGGTGGGTTCGCATTATCATTTTTATGAGACCAATACGGCGTTGAAATTCGATCGCCAGCAGGCGCGCGGCTTCCGCCTCAATATTCCCGCGGGCACCGCTGTCCGCTTCGAGCCGGGGCAGGATCGCACGGTCGAACTGGTCGCCCTTGCTGGCGATCGCGCCGTTTATGGCTTCAACGCCCTGGTCAACGGAAAGCTGGAGGTCTGAGATGACGCGCATCACCCGCGAAACTTACGCCTCGCTCTACGGGCCGACCAAAGGCGACCGCGTCCGCCTCGCCGACACGGAGCTGCTGATCGAGATCGAGGAAGACCGCACCATTTATGGTGAAGAGGTGACCTTCGGCGGCGGCAAGGTTATCCGCGACGGCATGGGTCAGGGCCAGGGCCTGGCGGCCGAGGTCGCCGATCTGGTGATCACCAACGCCATCATTCTCGACCACTGGGGGATCATCAAGGCCGACGTCGGCGTCAAGGATGGGCGGATCAGCGGCATCGGCAAGGCCGGCAATCCCGATATCCAGCCAGGCGTCGACATCATCATTGGCCCCGGCACCGACGTGATCGCCGGCGAGGGCAAAATCCTGACCGCCGGCGCCATCGACACCCACATCCACTTCATCGCGCCGCAGCAGGCGGAGGAGGCGCTGGCCAGCGGCACCACCACGCTGGTCGGCGGCGGCACTGGCCCTTCCGTCGGCACGCTGGCGACGACCGTCACGCCGGGGCCGTGGTACATCCACCGCATGCTCCAGGCCGTCGATGAGCTGCCGATCAACGTCGGTCTGCTCGGCAAGGGCAACGCGGCCCTGCCGGAGCCCCTGCGCGAGCAGATCCGCGCCGGCGCCATCGGGCTGAAGCTGCACGAGGACTGGGGCACCACCCCGGCGGCGATCGACAACTGCCTGTCGGTGGCGGACGAAATGGACGTGCAGGTCGCCCTGCACTCCGACACGCTGAATGAGAGCGGGTTCGTCGCCGACACCTTCGCCGCCATCAAGGGGCGGGCCATCCACTCCTTCCATACGGAAGGCGCGGGCGGCGGCCATGCGCCGGACATCATCACCGCCGCGGGCCAGGAGAGCATCCTGCCGGCTTCCACCAACCCGACCCGGCCCTACACCATCAACACCATTGATGAGCATCTCGACATGCTGATGGTGTGCCACCACCTCAGCCCGCAGATTCCCGAGGACGTGGCCTTCGCCGAGTCGCGCATCCGCAAGGAAACCATCGCCGCCGAGGACATCCTGCACGATCTCGGCGCGTTCTCGATGATGTCGTCGGACTCCCAGGCCATGGGCCGCATCGGCGAAACCACGACCCGGTGCTGGCAAACCGCCCACAAGATGAAAGTGCAGCGCGGCCCGCTGCCCGAGGACAGCAGCCGGAACGACAATTTCCGTTGCAAGCGTTACATCGCCAAATACACCATCAACCCGGCGATCACCCATGGCTTTGCCCATGAGATCGGCTCGATCGCAGTCGGCAAGCGGGCGGACCTGGTGCTCTGGAAAACGGCGTTCTTTGGGGTCAAGCCATCGCTGGTGATGCTTGGCGGCATGATCGCCATCGCGCCCATGGGCGATCCCAACGCCTCGATTTCCACGCCGCAGCCGGTGCACTACCGCCCCATGTACGCCGTGCTCGGCGGCGCCCGCGGCGCGACCGGCGTGACGTTCGTCTCGCAGGCGGCGCTGGAAGACCGCGTGGGCGACAAGCTGGGTCTGGACAAGCAGCTCGTGGCCGTGAAGGGCACGCGCGGCGTGCGCAAGAAGGACATGATCCACAATTCCCTGACGCCAAAAATCGAGGTGGATCCGCAAACCTATGAGGTGCGGGTCGATGGCGAACTGATCACCTGCGAGCCGGCTGAAAGCCTGCCCATGGCCCAGCGCTACTTCCTGTTCTGAGACGGGTAGCCTCGTAGCGGGGAGACGCGGTTGACCAGTGCGACCCCGCCGGAGAGCAAAACGCCGGCGGGGTATTTTTTTGGGGGAGGGCGTGACGTGAGCCAGACAAATCTGTCTTCGGTCGACATGTTTCGGGATCATCCGGCGCTTGGTTTTGTCGACTGGTGCCTGCGGGGCGTCGGTCAGGTGGTGTTCCAGAACAACCCGCTGTCGGGGTTGATCATCCTGCTGGCCCTGTTCTTCAACTCCTGGATCTATGGCGTGGTCTGCATCATGGGCGTGGTCGCGGCCACGTTGATGGCGCTGGCGCTGCAGGCGGACCGGGGCCTCATCCGCGATGGTCTGTTCGGCTTCAATGGCGCGCTTGTCGCTTTGGCGCTGGTCGCCTTCACCAGCGTCAATTTTCGCGTCGGCCATGTGCCATCGGGCTGGATGGTTATCTATCTGCTGTTCGCCGCCGCCATGACCACGGTGGTGTTTCAGGCCCTGGCGACGCTGTTGACCCCGCACCGGGTGGCGGCGCTCACGGCGCCATTCGTGCTCACCGGCTGGCTGTTCCTGTTCGCGGTGCTGAAATTCGCGTCCATCGACGCGGGCCCCCTCGCCAAGCCGGTCTCGCCTGAACAGTATGATGCGGCCGTCACCTATGTCCTGCCCACCTGGTACATGGGCATCGGCAACGCCATCGGCCAGATTTTCTTCCAGGACAACTGGATCTCCGGCTATCTCATTATCGTTGGCATCGCCGTCAATTCGCGCATCTCGGCGGGCATGGCCCTGATCGGCGCGGCGGTTGCGGCGCTGGTTGCGGCGCTGTTCGGTGGGCCGGAGGGCGCCATTCGCGATGGTCTGTTCGGCTACAACGCCGCGCTTACGGCGATCGCGCTTGGCGGCTTCTTCCTGGTGCTCACCTGGCGCAGTTTCCTCTATGCGCTGTTCGGCGTTGTCGTTTCCACCTGGTTGTGGGCTTCGGTCGCCATCTTCCTCAAGCCAGTTGGCATGCCGGTTCTGACATCGACTTTCGTGCTCGTCACATGGCTGATGCTCCTTGGGCAATACGGTTTCCGCGCGCTGGTCCCCGTGCCGCCAGCCGAGGCCACGACGCCTGAGGACAATATTCGCCGGCATCAACTGGCCCGCGCGGGGTCAGGGCGGGGGCAGACGTCGTGAGGCGCCGCTTCCACTGGAACGGGTTGCGCCCAGTGTGGATCGCAAACTGCTCCAGCGATCGCTGTTTTGAGCGCATTCTGAGCGATCAGCCGGTTCCGGCTGATCGGAAAGCCTTCTAACGACACCATTTCAGGCGCGCCTGGCCGCGGCGCGGATGTGCATGCAAAGATGGAGATGGCCACCATGGGACTATTTGGAATTCTGGTTTCCCTGGCATTGCTCATGTGGCTTGCCTACCGCGGGTGGAGCGTCCTGCTGGTTGCTCCGGCCGCCGCCCTGCTGGCCGCAATTATTGCCGGGCAACCCATCCTCGCCCACTGGACGCAAACCTTCATGCCGGGCGCGGCGGGGTTTGTGGCGCAATGGTTTCCAATCTTCCTGCTGGGCGGTCTGTTCGGCAAGCTGATGGACGATAGCGGCTCCATCGCGTCGATCGCCAATTATCTGACGAAGCGGCTCGGGACCAAACGGACGATCCTGTCCGTCGTGCTGGCTTCTGCGGTGGTGACCTATGGCGGCGTCAGCGTCTTCGTTGCGTTCTTCGTGCTGGTGCCCATGGCGCAGCGCATGTTCGAGGCCGCCGATATTCCGCGCCGGCTGATGCCGGCGACGATTGGCCTTGGGGCGTTCACCTTCACCATGACGGCGCTGCCTGGAACGCCTTCGGTCAACAATGCGATTCCGATGCCGTATTTCGGCACGACCACGTTCGCGGCGCCGGGCATTGGCATCATCGCCTCGCTGATCACCCTGGCGTTTGGCCTGTGGTGGCTCGCCCGCGCCGAAGCTGCGGCCCGGCGGGCAGGCGAAGGCTTCGGAACCGCTGCGGTTGTTCCGGCCCCGATTGACGAAAAGCTCCGCGAACAGGCGACAGCGGTCGGCGACTTCGACATCGCCGAACTCGAACACGGCCAGAAGGCGGACGATTTCCCGCCAGCCGCCCTTGCGGCGCTGCCGCTGGCCGTCGTCATCGTGGTCAATTTCCTGATGGCCCTCGTGGTGCTTCCCCGGCTCGATTTCGCCTTCCTGGCTGAACCTTCCTGGGGCTCCACCAGCTTCAGGTCGATCGGCGGCGTCTGGTCGGTGATGCTGGCCCTTGCCGCCGCCAATCTGACGGTGATCGCGGTCAACTTCCGCCGCATGCCCAAGCTGCGCGAGTCAATCGACGCCGGCGCCAATTCAGCGGCGTTGCCAATGATGACGATCGCCAGCCTCGTCGGTTTCGGCGCGGTGGTCGCCGCCCTGCCGGCGTTCAATCTGGTGCGCGACGCCGTCATCGGCATCCCGGGAGGCCCGCTGATCTCGCTGACCGTGGCAATGAACTCCCTGGCCGCCCTGACCGGCACGGCTTCCGGCGGTTCAGCGATCGCGCTGGGCGCGCTTGGCGATCACTTCCTGAGACTGGCCGCTGATTATGGCGTCTCTCCGGACCTGATGCACCGCGTGACGGTGATCAGCGCAGGAACGCTGGACGCCCTGCCGCACAACGGCACCGTGCTGATGCTGCTGCAGATCAGCAAGCTGACCCACAAGGAAAGTTATGGCGATATGATCATGACAGTGATCGTCGGCGTGGTCATCTCGCTCATCGCCGTGCTGATCCTCGGGACCATGTTCGGCTCGTTCTGAGGCGCGTTCTGAGGTTCCTGGCTGACGCCCCTGCCGGCGTCCTTGCCCGCGTGGCGCCCCGTCGCTTCGCGGGAATGGTTTCCTGCCCGGGGTATGGGAGCGGGATGTGTTTGAACGGAAACGCATCCCGCGTTGATTGTCTGGTTCCGCATGATTTTTCGCGGACAGGCGGCGCCCGCCTGTCGGCATCATGCCCTGGCCGGGTGGGGGGCTTGCGCACATGTGGCCCAGAACCTGGCGGGCGGCGCCCAGGCGGGAGCCGCGCGCTCCCGGATGTCGCCAGCGGCGCGCATGTGCTGACAATCAGCGCGGGCCCGGAATCATGACGCCGGATTGCCCATATCGATGACATTCCCGGACCGGATGGCGGGACCCCGCAATTCCGCAGTCCATGCAGGTGAGAGCCTCCAAATGCTGAAGCGCATTCTGTCATCCAGCCGCTACATCATGCTGATTCCGGTGGTGGGGACTTTTCTGGGTTCGGTGGCGCTGCTTGTGTACGAGATGCTCGTGCTCATGACGTCGCTGGTCACGACCATTGGCAATGCCTCCGTTTCCCCGAAGGATGTCAAGGTATTCGCCGTCGGGCTTGTTGAATCCGTCGACGTATTCCTGATTGGCATCGCCGTCTATATTACAAGCGTCGGCCTGTATCTGCTGTTTATCGATGATGACATTCCCATGCCGAAATGGCTTGAGATCAGGAGCCTGGAGGATCTCAAGAGCAATCTGATCAGCGTTGTGATCGCCGTGCTTGCGGTGCTCTTTCTCAGGGAAGCGGTTTCCTGGGATGGGACGTCGAATATTGTCGGACTTGGCGTCGCGCTGGGGCTGGTTATTGCGGCGCTGGCCTTCTTCCTGATGAAGAACAAGTCCTCCAAACAGGACTGACGCCAGAATTCCGGGCAGCCAGAACCCATCGGGCGCTGGCTGACCGGGCGGGCCCCAAGCGCCCCGTTTCAGGAGTTTCCTGTTTCAGGCGCGTCAGACCTCAGGAACGAAACAGGCGGCTGTACTGGTTTTCGTGCCAGGCGCTGGCCATCGCCAGCGCCACGGAGACGTTGCCGATATCGTCGTCGCTGGCCGCTTCCGCCCGCGCGATGGCGCGGGCGATCATCGCCGGCGCGGCGATCAGGATGCGCTGGCCAGCGGTGTGGCCGAGGGGAACCAGACGGATCGCCGCCGCCACCTGGGTTTCCGCCGTGCTCCACATCACGCCGGCAAGCGCCTGTGTCGCGGGCACCCGCCAATGCCATGCGGCGATGGCGAAAGCAGCCGGCCATGACAGCCCGGGCCATGACAATCCAGTACTGGCGGCATATTCCCCGGCCAGGGGAACCTCGAGGTCCGTGAGCAGGCGCAGCATCGCCTCGCCCATGCGCCGGTCCTCCTGCTGCAATTCCCTGCTTTCCCGACCCGCCGCCAGCCACGCGTCGGCGGCGCGGAACCGCGCCTGGTCCCCGGCCTCCAGCGCCGCCATCATGCGCAGGAACAAGGCGCCGTCGAACACGGCGTAGCTGTGTTCCAGCGTTCCAAAAATCCAGTCGCGGGTCGTTGCTTCGTCATGGACCCAGCCGGCGTGGACAGCCGCCTCCAGCCCGCGCGAATAGGAGAACGCGCCGACGGGAAGGCTCTGGCTGACCAGCCGGAGCAGATGCAGCGGCAGGGTGGTTTCGGTGGGCGCGCTCATGGCTTCAGTCCGGCCAGCCCGGAGCCGGCGACATAGATGGCAAGGAAATAATACATCACATAAAGCACATAGGTCTGCCCATTGCCGGTGTAGGGCCGGCGGGCGAGGTTCGAAGCGATGTTCGCCCCCGTGGCGACGCCGTCCCAGAACAGCACGGCGACCGGCGGCAGCGAACGCCCGATCACCATCCGGTAATAGGCATAGAACCGCCCGACGCCGCCCGACGCCGTCGTGCGCCGCCAGACGATCCAGAAGCCGGCAAACAACAGGGCGGAGGCGGCGAGGGCCGCGACCAGCGCTGGCGTCGGGTTCCAGGCGGCGTAGATTTTCTCCAGCGACATCCCCTCCCACACCAGACCCGCAGCGAACTGCGGATCAATGGCGGCGGACACCGGATCAAACAGCAGCTTCGGGAACAGCGACAGCACGATGATGCCCACCACCAGCAGCGCCTGCGGGGCCAGCAAAAATATCGAGGCTTCCCGCACCTGATCCTGCCCCTCGGCGCGCGGACCGGTGAACAATCCCTGGATCAGGCGGATCATGTAGAGGAAGCCAAGGAAGGTGCCGAACAGGCTGGCGATGGCCAGCGCGCGCCAGCCCTGCTCCAGCATGGCCGTGAGCAGCAGCCATTTGCCGCCGAAGCCCATCAGCGGCGGCAGGCCTGACATGGAAATCACGGCGATGGACATCATCGCGAAGGTCAGGGGCATCGCCCGGACAAGGCCGCCCGTGCTGACGAAACGGCGCGCGCCGGTGCGGGCGATGACCCCCGCCACGCCAAGAAACAATATGCCCTTCACCAGCAGATGGTTGGCCACCAGGTACAGCGCCGTCACCCAGCCCAGATGGCTCATCAGCGCAATGGCGATGATGATGTAGCCAATCTGGCTCATGCTGGAACAGGCGAGCAGGCGCTTGAAGTCCTGCTGGCGCAGCGCCATGAGCGCGCCGCCGATCACCGTGAGCAGGCCAACCCATGCCATGACATGCGCCGCCTCCAGCTTCAGCTCGGTGCGGATCGCCAGATAGGTGACAAGCAGCAGGCCGTAAATGGCGACCTTGCTGACAACGGCCGAGAGCATGGCCGAGACGTCGTCCTCAGACTCGGCATAGCTGCCGGGCAGCCAGACATGCGCGCCCAGCACGCCGGCCTTGATGAGGAAGCCGGCGACCAGCAGGATGAAGGCGATTTCCATGTTCCCGCCAGACTGGCGCAGGGCGGCGAGCTCGGTGCCGCCGGCCGCCGCGGCGACCGTGGCGAAACCCGCCATCAGGAAATACGCCGCCGCCAGCGAGAACAGCAGGAAGCTCAGCAGGTAACGGCTGGCGCGTGGGCTCCGCGCAATCAGGAAATAGCTGGCGAGGGTGATCAGCTCCCAGGAGAAAAAGAAGCTCAGGCTGTCCTGCGCCCGCAGCAGGTTCATGATCGCCAGCAGCAGCGTGGTCATCAGGGGGTAAAACCCCGGTCGTGGGGCGGCGTAGCGCAGGCTGGCGGCGGCAATGACGACGCCGCCAGCGAGCAGCAGACCCGCGAACAGGGCGGCGATGCCGCCGGCCGGCCAGAGCAGCCACACGCCGGCGGCCAGCACAATCAGCTCCATCGCGACGGCCTTGAGCCGGCCGGGCAGGACGCCGTCAATGGCGAACATGGCGGCGCCGGCAAGCAGCGGCGCGAACAGCAACGGCGCGGCGACCCCCGCCATGCTGGCGGCGAGGCCGCCGGCCGCCAGCAGCAGCAGGCCGGCCGCCAGCGGCGGCAGCAGCCGGCTGGGGTGGCTTTCTGGCGGGCGGCTCACATGGCCGGCGCGGGCGCTGGTGCTTTGCCGCAGCGTCAGGCCAAACCAGCGGAACATATATGCCGCCTCAAGCAGTGAGCCGATGAGGATGACCGCCGTCCAGTGATGCGCGCCGGCGGCGGTGAGGCGCATCACCAGCTCCCATTTGGCCCAGAAGCCGGGGAACGGCGGCAGGCCGGCGATGGCGACGATCAGCAGGCCGAGCAGGGCGAGGGTCAGCGGATGGTTGCGCAGGCCGGCGCGGCTGTCGGTTCTCTCCATGCCAAGCGTTTCGGCCAGCCAGAACAGGCCCGCCTTGGCCAGCAGGTGATTGACGAACAGTCCGCCGATCACCAGCGGCGCCGCGGCGGCGGCGTCAATCTGCGCCAGCGCGCCCAGGGCCAGGGTCATCAGGCCCATCTGGCCGATGGAAGAATAGCCGAGCAGGCGCTGCGTCCGGGTTTGGGACAGGCCGATGAGGTTGGAGAGCAGAAAGGTGACGGCGCCGGAAAAGGCGATGATCCCGAGCTGGGCCCCGAACAGGGGCGACAGCTTGAACAGGGCGAAAAACACCCCGGCCGAGACGCCGACCGAAACCATGGCGGCAATGCCGCCAGGCGCGGTTTCGTAGACATCCAGCCCCCAGCCGTTGGCCGGGAAGGGCTTCAGCTCAATCAGCAGGCCCGCCAGCAGCATCAGCAAAGCGGCGACGCCCATGGGGCGGTTCAGGGTGCTGGCGCCGGCAATCAGTTCGTCAATATTGAGCGTGCCGGCGACATGGTACAGAAGCACTGATCCCACCAGGAACAGGCTCGAGGCCACGACCGTGGCCATGATGTACTTGAACGCCGCCGCGAGGGCCGCCGGCGCCTGCGACAGGCCAAGCAGCCCGTAGGTGGCGATTGATGCGATCTCCAGGAACACGAACAGGTTGAACAGATCCCGGGTCATGATCATGCCGTCGATCCCCATCACCAGGATGAGGTAGAGCAGCAGCGCCCCATAAGATCCGCGCAGACGGTCCCACAGGTGCAGCGCCCCCAGCAGCGCCGTGACATTGACGCTGAAGGCGAAGAACGCTTCCCACAATCCAAGGCGCATGTTGATGGAGACCGGCGGCATGGCGCCCGCCGTCAGCACCTCGATGGCCGGCTCGCCCGCCAGCAGGCGCAGCAGTCCGGCGCCGCTGGCCAGCACGATGCCGCAGAGCGCCAGAAAAAACCCGCCGGCCAGCCAGCCCTTGCCAAGCCGGTACAGCAGCGGCAACGCGAAGCCGCCGCCAAGGCCGAACAGGAAAATGCCGAGGGGATGGAACAGCGCGGCTACCATCTTGATTCCGTGAAGGCGTCGATCGACAGGGTTTTCTTCGCCGCGTACAGGCGGATGGCGAAGGCCAGCATCACCGCCGTGACCGCGAAGCCAATGACGATCGCCGTCACCACCAGGGCGGAGGGAACAGGATCAATGGCGCGGGCGCCGGCTTCCCCAAGGCCCAACGCCCGGTCGATGATCGGCGCGGTGGCGCCGGTAACGTAGCCGCTCGCCACCATCACGATGTTGAAGCCCGTGCCCATCAACACGAAGCAGATGATGATGCGCATGATGTTGCGGTGGGTCAGCATGCCCCACAGCCCGGTCAGCGCCAGGCCAAAGCCGGTAATCATCAAAATGGTGGAGACCGGAACGCCCGTGATCATGGCCGCCTCGCTCAGCTTCTGAATCTGTCGATGATGACGCTCAGCTCCGCGCCGACCTTGACGCCGAGCAACGCCGAGATCAGCGGGATGGCCCCGGCGCTGATGAAGGCGCCGAATTCGCCCTTCGGCAAAAATCGCGGGTCGAGAAAGCCGCCGGCCAGAACCAGCCCCAGCACGCCAAGGCTGACATAGATCACGCCGGCGGCCGATTCGATGGCGCCGAGCAGCGGCGTGTTGAGCGTCGCGGACGCGTTCGCCACCAGCATCAGCATCACGCCCGAGGCCACGATCGCGCCGCCCTGAAAACCGCCGCCGGCTGACAGATGGCCGTTGACGATCACATAGGCGCCGAAGGTGAAGATCAACGGCAGCAGCACCATGGCGCCGCTGGTGACGATTTCGCTGGGGGGGCGGCGCGCGTGGCGCGGCGAGGGCGCCGCGCCGGCTTCATTGTTCTCCAGCAGCAGGCCGACGCTGGCGGCCACCATGAACAGCACCGCCACCTCGCCGAGGGTGTCGAAGCCGCGCCATGAGATCAGAATGCCCGTTACGACGTTGGGCGCGCCAAGCTGGGCGGGAACCTGGGTGACGTAATATTGCGCCAGCGGGCGCAGGGCCTGCATTTCGGCGTAGTCGCCGACGACGACAAGGAAGACCAGGGCCGTGAGCGCCACGGCGAGGGCGACGAAAACGCGCCGGATCATGGCCCCGGCCTCCCGTCGTCGTTGCTTTCTGGCTCGCGCGCCAGGCGTTTGCCAGCCTCATGTCCGGCCAGCGCGTCCGCGCCGGTTGAGGGCGCCGTCGGCGTTCGTATCAGCCAGGCGGCGCGGGACAGGGCGTGCGACGAAACCGGATTGGTCATCAGCACGAAGCCGATGACCAGCAGCAGCTTCAACGCCCAGTCCGGGTGCAGGATCGCCAGTCCGGCCAGCACCAGGATATTGCCCAGGGTCGTGGCCTTGGTGCCCGCCTGGATGCGCGTGAAGGCGTCGGGCATGCGCAGCACGCCGAGGCCCGCCGAAAACAGGAACAGGGCTCCCAACAGGATGATGAGGCTGCCAAGCAGGTCCGTCATTCCGCGCTCCCCCCGCCGGTTTTGCGAATGGCGTAGATGAAGACGAAGGTGCTGAGGCCACAGCCAATGGCGGCTTCCGCCATCGCCACGTCTGGCGCGGCCAGCAGCAGGAACGATACGGCGGCGAGCAGGCTCGCCAGGCTGGAGCTGACCATCGCCGCCATCAGATTGTTGAGGCAGACCGCCAGCACGCCGCTGAGCAGGATGCCGGCGCAGGTGACCAGGATGAGCAGCTCCAGCATGTCAGAGCCCCCTTTCCAGGAAGCGGGCGATGGCCAGCACGGCGAGGAAGCTGAGCAGACCGTAAACCAGCGCGACATCGATATAGACGAAGCGGCCGGATACGTGCGCGTAGAGGGCGATCAGGGACAGCGAGATCACGGTCAGCATGTCGATGGCGACGATGCGGTCGACCAGGGTCCGCCCGATGGCCAGCCGGATGCCGCTGAGCAGCATGGCCATGAAGATCAGCGCCGCGGCGATCTGGGTGATGACGTTCGCCAGCGCGGCGGCCCAGGAGGAATCAGCCAAAGACTTTCTCCAGATGCCGCTCGAACGGCGCCGCTATCGCTTCGGTCGCCGCGTCGGGATCCGTGGTTTTCACGTCGAGCCAGTGGACGAACAGCAGATCATCCTCCAGCGCCAGCACCAGGGAGCCGGGCGTCAGGGCGATGGTGTTGGCAAGCGCCAGCCGGCCGATGGGTGAGGTCAGGCGCGTGCGCACCTGCACCACGCCCGGATGAATGTCGATGCGCGGCGCATAGACGTAACGCAGCATCTGCAGGTTGGCCTTCACCAGCTCCACCAGGAAAACGCCAAGATACGCAAGGAAATGGTACAGGCCGCGCGGCGTCCAGTGGATCCGGCTCCACGCGTCGTTGCTGGCCGTGAACGCCCAGGCCAGCGCGCCGGTGATCGCCGCGCCCGTAAGGGCAATGTCAGGGGCCAGGCTGGCATTGGCGATCGCCCAGACGGCGAACAGAACCAGCCACAGGGTGAACATGCCGTGCAGACGCGACGGCCTGCTTCTGGCGGGGGATATGGCGGGGGCATCGCGCAGATCCGCATGCTGGGGCAAATCCGCCTGTCGGCGCGGGTCAGATGCGCTCTCAGGAACGTCGTATCCGGTCAAGAAATCGCCCCTCCCAGAAACCCGCTCCCTGGATTCTTTTCCAGCGAAGCGGAAACTGCGCCGCCTATGGAAACGCATTGCCGCGATGCGATCGGACAAGAATCCGGTTCGGGCGGGCCGATTTTGCCATGACCGGGTGTCTTTGGCCCAGCGCCTTTGGCCAGTATTTCTGGCCAGATGCTCCCAACCTGGCGCTCTTGCTGGAAGCGATCAGGTCAGTTCCCTAACAGGCTTCCACAGGCGCTGTCGCAGGCGTTTCCTGAGACGTTTCCAGAGACGTTTTCTGGCAGACGCTTCTGGAAGTCCGCGCTGATGGCGCGAAGCCGCGCCGGGCGCGGTCATGGCCGCATCGGTCTCCGGCGGGTTTTCCGCCGGAGACCGTCGATGCACGGCGTGACGCAAGGCCAGTTGCTGGCCTCAGCACTCCTGGTAGGTGCGGCCGCGATAGACATAGCTCCTGCAGGTCGGCGTCGTGGCGTTGCCGACGATGGCGCCGCCAACGCCGCCGATGGCCGCGCCCGCGAGCGCGCCGCCCGCACGGCCCGTCGCAAGGCCGCCTACAAGGGCGCCAGCGCCGGCGCCGATGGCCGCGCCGCCAATGGTGCGGTCCGTCCGGTCATTGGGATTGCACGCCGCCAGACCCACTGCCAGCAATCCGATAACGACAAGGCTCTTCATGACAATCCCCTTTGCTCATACTGGTGGAACAGCCAACTGTTCTCCGCAAGAGATCATACGGGGTATCCGTCGTATTGAAGAACAGGCGGAACATCATTTGCAGGCGTGATCCCCAATTTGTGTGAGGCGCGCGGCGGGCAGGGTGAGGCACAAGCAGGCGTTGCCCTCGCTGGCGGCGCGGGCTGGCGAGGCGGCAGCGCGAAGTCCAGGATCGTGGGCAGCCGTTCAGCGCCGGACATGAGGCGGCAGGGGGACACAGGGATGGCGGAGGCTGTGGTCGAGGAAAAAGGGGCGCCGGATGGCCTGCTGTTGCTGGCGATCTGTGGGCTGGCGGGGATCTGCATCGTTTTTGGCCTCGCCGTTTCCGGGCCCGTGGAGGTTTTTCAGGGGCTCGCCAAAGTCTTCTTCGTTCGGGATACGCTGATCACCGATTACATGGGGGCGGCGGCATTGGGGCGGCTTTCGTCAACGCCGGGCTTCTGACCCTGGCGGTGGCGGGAGGCTAACGGGCGTTGGACGTCGTCATTGGCGGCGGGGCCATCGCATGCATGATGCTGATTCTGGGGTTTGCCCTGTTCGGCAGGAATTTGCTGAACATCTGGCCGACGGTCGGCGGCGTCTGGCTGTACTGTCGCTTCAGGCGGGAGCCATTTTCGCAACATATCAACACGGCGTTCTTCGGTTGCGCTCTGGCGCCCGTGTTTTCCGAGATTCTCTTCAGCTCATTGATGCCGCTGCATCAATCCATTCCGCTGGCGCTTGGCGCCGGCGTGCTGATGGGGTTCGTCCCGCCGCCCGTGGCCGCCCGGCTCTTCCGGGCCCATGACGGTTTCATGCTTTACAACATGGGCTTCACCGCCGGCATCCTCGGCGCGGTCGTGGTGGCGCCCTACCAGTCCTGCGGCTTCATTCCCAAGCCGGTGTTTATCTGGACCAGCCGCAACAACGTCCTGCCCGGCGGCTTTCTCTCCGTGCTGTTCATCAGCCTGATTGGCCTTGGCCTTGGCCTGTCTGTCGACCGGCGCGCCCTGAGCAGGATGAAGGACCTTTACGCCCTGGACGGGCGCACCCCCAAGCGACTTCATCGCACTGGTCGGGGCCGGGCCGACATTCGTCCACATGGGCGTGAGCGGCTTTATCGGAATGGCCTATGTGCTGCTTGTCGGCAGCGACCTGAACGGGCCAGTGATCGGCGCCATCCTGTCGATCGTTGGCTTCGCGGCCTTTGGCAAGCATCCGCGCAATTTCGTTTCGGTCATGGCCGGCGTGTTCATTGGCTCGCTGGCCAAGCCATGGAACGCCGCTGATCCATCCATCGTGCTCGCGGCGCTGTTTGGCGCCGCGCTGGCCCCGATCGCAGGCCGCTTTGGCTGGCATTGGGGGATTGTGGCCGGTTTCCTTCGCTCCTCCGCCGCCCTGAGCGTCGGCGTCGTCCACGGCGGCCTCAACCTCTACAACAACGGTTTCGCCGCCGGCATTGTCGCCTCGGTGCTTGAGCCGGTGATCGTCGCCATACAGGCCCGGTTTGGCGTCGCGCCGCCAGAAAGGCGTTGAAGGCCATACCGTGGCTGCGGATCAGGGGGCGCCTCGGCGCCGGACAACAAAAAAGCCCGGCGTTGGCCAGGCTTTTTCTTGCGAACCGCTGCTGGCTGACGCCAGGTTCAGCCTTCGTCGTCGTCGGTCTGCGCCGGCGGGACCAGGCCGTCGAGGCCGCGCAGCAGGTCTTCCTCGCTCATGCGATCGAATTCCTGGAGGTCGTCGTCGTTGCGGGCGCTGACTGAGGAGCCGATTGAGGCGCGGCTCGGCACGGCGTCCTCTTCCGGCTCGTCCACTTCCACATGCTTCTGCATGGAGTGGATGAGGTCTTCCTTGAGGTCGTCCACGGAAATCGACTCGTCGGCGATCTCACGCAGGGCGACGACCGGGTTTTTATCGCGATCGCGATCCACGGTCAGCGGCGCGCCGGACGAGATCATGCGGGCGCGATAGCCGGCCAGCAGGACCAGTTCGAAACGGTTATCAACCTTGTCGATGCAGTCTTCGACGGTGACGCGAGCCATTAAGGGCTCCCTTCAAAGGATCTGAATGGTGCGGAATCAGGTTCAGATACACGCTGGCGCCCGCTGGCGCAAGCTTTTCCGCCCCGCGCGTCGTCTGGCGACTTGACAGGCCGCCGGCCCGGCGCCACTGCCCGCCGGAGCGAACCATGGCGTGGAAATCCCGGCCATCCTGCCGGCGTTCCATGGTTTTTCCTGCTGGCGCGTGCTTTTCCCGCCGGCGCGCCCTGGTCATGATGCACAACAGTCATCGCAGCATGGATGGAAACACGATGAAGCCAGCTTTCACCTTTCCCGGACAGGGCAGCCAGGCTGTCGGCATGGGCAAATCCCTGGCGGACAATTTCGCGGTGTCGCGGGATGTGTTCGCCGAGGTCGATGACGCCCTGGGGCAGCGTCTGTCGCAACTGATGTGGGAAGGGCCCGCCGATGAGCTGACGCTGACCGCCAATGCCCAGCCAGCGCTGATGGCGGTGAGCATGGCGGCGATTCGCGCTCTGGAAGCGGAAGCCGGGCTCGATCTGGCGAAGGAGGCGGCTTTCGTCGCCGGCCACTCCCTCGGCGAATATTCGGCGCTGGCCGCCGCCCGCAGCCTGAGCCTGGCCGACACCGCCCGCCTGCTGCGCATTCGCGGCGACGCGATGCAGAAGGCCGTGCCCGTGGGCCAGGGGGCCATGGCGGCCCTGATCGGCCTGGAGTTCGATGCGGCGGACGCCGTGGCGCGCGAGGCGGCGCAGGGCGAGGTCTGCTCGGCCGCTAACGACAATGGCGGCGGACAGGTTGTGATCTCCGGTTCGCGCGCCGCTGTCGAGCGCGCCCTGCCGATCGCCCAGGAGCGCGGGGCCAAGCGCGCCCTGCTGCTGCCGGTGTCCGCGCCCTTCCACTGCGCCCTGATGCAGCCCGCCGCGGAAGCGATGGCGGAGGCGCTGGCGCAGGTGACGATTTCCGCGCCGCTGGCGCCGCTTGTCGCCAATGTCACCGCCGAGGCCGAAACCGATCCGGACGCCATCCGCGCCAATCTGGTGAAGCAGGTCACTGGCACCGTGCGCTGGCGCGAATGCGTGGCGTGGATGGCCGGCCAGGGCGTTGAATCGTTTTATGAGGTAGGCGCCGGCAAGGTGCTGACCGGGCTCGTGAAGCGCATCGCCAGCAACGGCAAGGGCGTTGCGATTGGCTCGGCTGATGACGTCAAGGCGTTCGTGGCCGGCAGGAATTAAGCCAGCGCGATGGCGCCGCATGCGGCGTCTGATCTTATTTATGGCGTTATTTCAGTGTTATGGCTTGATTTGTGAATGTAATGAATCAAGCCTGTTCCTCCGTTGATATGGGGTTTGGCATGTTTGATCTGACTGGCCGCAAGGCGCTTGTGACGGGCGCGAGCGGCGGTATCGGCGGGGCGATCGCCCGCGCGCTGCACGCCCAGGGCGCGGATGTGGCGCTTTCCGGCACCCGCCGGGAGGCGCTGGAGGCGCTGGCCGCGGAACTGGGCGCGCGCGCCCATGTCGTGCCCGCGGACCTGTCGAGCGTCGAATCGGTTGAAGCGCTGATCCCGGCGGCGGAGGCGGAGCTCGGCGGCCTCGACATCCTGGTCAACAACGCTGGCGTGACCCGCGATAACCTGTTCATGCGCATGAAGGACGAGGAGTGGGATGCGGTGATCGCCGTCAATCTCACGGCTTCCTTCCGCCTGATGCGCGCCGCGACAAAGGGGATGATGCGCCGCCGTTTTGGCCGCATCATCAACATCGGCTCGGTTGTGGGGACCACGGGCAATCCCGGCCAGGGCAATTACGCCGCCTCCAAGGCGGGCCTGGTGGGCATGACCAAGGCGCTCGCGGCGGAGGTTGCGAGCCGCAACATCACGGTGAACTGCGTGGCGCCCGGCTTCATTACCTCGCCAATGACCGACGCGCTCAATGACAAACAGCGCGAAGCCATTCTGACCAATGTGCCCGCCGGACGTCTGGGCGAGGGCGGGGATGTGGCGGCGGCGGTGGCCTATCTGGCCTCGACCGAGGCCGCCTATGTCACCGGCCAGACCCTGCACGTTAACGGCGGCATGGCGATGATCTGACGGCCAGCGATGCTGGCCAGACGGCGGTGGTCCTGCGACGGGGCCATGATTCGGAGCGCCGCAGGCGCGCCCGGATCCGGCGGCCGGCGGGTCAGGGACTGGGGCTTCAACGCCTCTGGAAAGCGCCGGAGCGCCCCTCGTCAGGCGGTTTCCGGTGTGTTAACAGGGCCGGCCTGCCGCGTGGGTACTTGACGCGACAGGCAAAAGCAGGCTTGCACTAGCAATGGACAAGGCGCCTTGACGGGCAGGATTGATCCGACGATTAACGGCGCGAACTGGACATGGCTACCGAACCAGGCAACTCGAAGATCGGGCGGCCATACGCCATCTGCAAAATGAAACGAGGACCGAACGATGAGTGACATCGCTGAACGCGTTAAGAAGATCGTTGTCGAACATCTCGGCGTGGAAGCCGACAAGGTCGTGGACAACGCCAACTTCATTGACGATCTCGGCGCCGACAGTCTCGACACGGTCGAACTGGTGATGGCGTTCGAGGAAGAGTTCAACGTCGAGATTCCGGACGACGCCGCCGAGACCATCGTGACGGTCGGCGACGCGATCAAGTTCCTGGAGAAGAACGCGGCCTGAGCCCGCGTCTGTTCCTGATATCACATGCGGCTGTTCCCGAGCTGACGCGCCAGTGCGCGGGTCTGCGAGGGTGGTCGCGCATTTCGGGGGCCTTCTGGCCCTCGAAACATAACTGACCGCGTTGGACACGTTTTGCATTTTTGCACGGATTGCCGGGTAAAAGGCAGGGCGCGCCCAAAGTATTGATGCATTTAGAAAGCGCCCCTTGCACGCGCGCGGCGGTGATTTTTGTCATCGCGCCCGCCTGCGGCTGGCTCCGGGACAAAACGGCATGACAATGAGACGGGTTGTTGTCACAGGTCTTGGCATGGTGACCCCACTTGGGGGCAATGTTGAGGCAACCTGGAGCAATGTGCTCGCCGGCAAAAGCGGCGCCAGCGCCATCACGACGTTTGACGTTTCCGACATTGCCTGTCGCATCGCCTGCCAGATTCCGCTGGGCGATGGTTCCGGCGGAACCTTCAACGCCGACCAGTGGATGGACCCGAAGGACCAGCGCAAGGTTGATCCTTTCATCGTTTACGCCATGGCGGCGGCCCAGCAGGCGCTCGAGGACGCAGGTTGGGAGCCGAAAACCTCCGATGAGCAGAACGCCACCGGCGTGCTGATCGGTTCGGGAATCGGCGGCGTCGGCGGCATCTATGAGGCCGCGACCATTCTCAATGAAAAGGGGCCGCGTCGCCTGTCGCCCTTCTTCATTCCCGGGCGCCTTATCAATCTGGCCTCTGGCTATGTTTCCATTCGCCATGGGTTGAAGGGGCCGAACCATTCCGTGGTCACGGCCTGCTCAACCGGCGCGCACGCCATTGGCGACGCCGCCCGCCTCGTGGCGCTGGGCGACGCCGACGTGATGGTCGCCGGCGGCACGGAATCGCCGCTCAACCGGCTGTCGATCGCTGGCTTCGCCTCCTGCCGGGCGCTGTCCACAAATTTCAACGATGATCCGACCCGCGCCTCGCGTCCCTATGACAAGGACCGCGACGGTTTCGTCATGGGCGAGGGCGCAGGCATCGTCATCCTGGAAGAGCTTGAACACGCGAAAGCGCGCGGCGCCAGGATCTACGGCGAAATCATCGGTTACGGCCTCTCCGGCGACGCCCATCACATCACCTCGCCGGCGGAAGACGGCGACGGCGCCTATCGCTGCATGCAGGCGGCGCTGAAGCGCGCCGGCATCCAGGTGTCCGATATCGACTACGTCAACGCCCATGGCACCTCGACGCCGCTGGGCGACGAGATCGAACTGCGCGCTGTCGAGCGGCTGCTGGGCGATTCCGCCAGCAAGATCTCCATGTCGTCGACCAAGTCGTCGATTGGTCACCTGCTGGGCGCTGCTGGCGCGGTTGAGTCGATTTTCGCCATTCTGTCCATCCGCGACCAGATCGTGCCGCCGACGCTCAATCTCGACAATCCGTCGGTGGAAACGGCGATTGACCTGACGCCGCATGTGGCGCGCCAGCGCGACGTGAATGTGGCCCTGTCGAACTCCTTCGGCTTTGGCGGCACCAACGCCTCGGTGATCTTCCGCGGCTTCGCCGCCTGATCGGGCCTGCTCCGCCTGGCCGGCGCGTTTTCGTCGCAATCGGCGTTCATGCTCCGCGCCAGTTTCGCGACAGCCAGAAACGCGCGGGTCCCGGGCTCCCGGGGCCCTCTGGCGGTCACTACGAAGGGTTGGGCGCGCAGCCGCTGGCGGAATGGTACACTTCCGCGGGCTGGACGTCAGGCGGCCGATTCGTCTGCCTGACGCGCCGCTGGCGCCATCTGACGCTCCCGATACATGTCTGCAGGACCCGCGCTGCGGGTTCGTCCCCGGAACGGTGGTTTCGGGCATCGCGGATGAGGCATGTGAGGCGGAGCGGTTTTGAACGGACCAGGGATGAGCGACAACAACAGGACGTCCATTGGCAAGGCAAACCCCGCTCCGGAGAAAGGCGCGCGGGTTCGTTCGCTGAAAAGTCCGACGGAAGCCATCAAGCCGGAGGCCGTGCCGCCTCCGCCGCCCCGCCGGCGTCGTGAGCGTGGTGGTTTCGTCAACGGCGTGAGCAATTTCCTCACCGCGATCGTGGTTGGGGCCATCGCCATTGGCGGCGGCGTCTATGTGCTCAAGAGCGAGTTCAACGCTGCCGGGCCGCTGCCTGCCGACAAGGTGGTGATGGTTAAGGGCGGCGCCCGGGCCGTGGCCGATGCGCTGCAGCGCGAAGGCGTGATTTCCCAGCCGACCCTCTTCCTCGCCGGCGTTTACATTTCTGGCGTCAACGACGATGTGAAGGCCGGCGAATATCTGTTCCGCAAGGGCGCGAGCCTGCGCGAGGTGATGGATACCCTCGTCAGCGGCAAGACGGTGCTGCACAATTTCACCGTGCCTGAAGGCCTGACTAGCGAACAGATTGTCGCCCGCCTGCGCGAGGTCGACCTGTTGACCGGCGATATCGCCGAGACTCCGCCGGAAGGGGCCCTGTTGCCGGAAACCTACCGGATTTCCCGCGGCGCCTCGCGCCAGCAGATCCTCGATCGCATGCGTCAGGACGGCCGCCGGGTGCTGGCCGAGGTCTGGGCCCGTCGCGCCCCGGACCTGCCGCTGAAGACGCCCGAGGAGATGGTGACCCTGGCCTCGATCGTCGAGAAGGAAACCGGCCGCGCCGACGAGCGCACCCGGGTGGCCGGCGTGTTCATCAACCGCCTGCAGAAGGGCATGCGCCTGCAGTCCGATCCGACGATTGTCTATGGCATCGCCGGCGGCAAGGGCGCGCTGGGCCGGCCGCTGTCGCGGGCGGACATCACCACGCCGACGCCCTATAACACATACACGATCAATGGCCTGCCGCCTGGCCCCATCGCCAACCCGGGGCGCGCCGCGCTGGAGGCGGTGGCCAATCCCTCGCGCACCCGCGACCTGTATTTTGTCGCCGATGGCTCGGGCGGGCATACCTTCGCCGAGACCCTGGACCAGCACAATCGCGGCGTCAGCCGTCTGCGCCAGATGGAGAGCGACCGCCGCGCCCAGGGTAACAGCGCTCAGGGTAACAGTGTCCCTGACAACGCCGCCGGCAAACCGGCGGATGGCAGTGCTGGCGCCGTCGCGCCGCAGCAGGGGCAGGCGGACCAGCCATCGCCGTCCGGCCGTCCGCGGGCCTTCGATGCTTCCGAGGGGACTGACAAGGACCCGTTGCGGAACAAGACCTACGATCTGAACTCGCCGCAGGTCGTGCCGAAGGTGCGCTGATACGGATTTCCGGATGCGCGTTTCCCGCGTGCGGGAGCGTGCGTTTCGCATGACAGCCTCCGGGTCGGGGGCGGGCCAGTATCATTTCGCAGAACGTGGCCGCGCCGTCCCATGGATGGCGCGGCGCCGTTTTGCTAACCGGACAGATGGGACAGCGTTCGCTTCAGCCTGGAGGAGCGCCGTCCGTTATCCGGCAGACGACAACAGGAGCGCAGGCGGTATGGCCATTGCCAGCATGACGGGTTTTGCCAGGGCCGACGGCGCGCATGGGGCGCTTTCCTGGGCCTGGGAGATCAGAAGCGTCAACGGACGCAGCCTCGATATCCGCATGCGCACGCCGCCGGGCTATGATCGCAGTGGAGAGGCGGCGCGTCAGGCGCTGGCGCGCGCCGTGCGCCGCGGCGCCTGCCATGTCTCGCTCACGGTCGTCAGCGCCGCCGCCGCGGCGGGCGTCCGCGTCAATCTCGACGTGGCCCGCATGGTTATCGACGCCTTTCGCGAACTGGAGCGGCCCGCCGACATGTCGCCGCTGACCCTTGATGCGGTGCTGGGCGTGCGCGGCGTGGTTGAAAGCGTCGACGTCGACAGCGCTCCAGGAGAGGATGCGCTCGCCGCGATCGCCGCCACGGCGGAAGCGGCGGTGGCGGCGATGGTCGCCGCCCGCGTCGCCGAGGGCGCGGCGCTTGAAACCGTGCTGCGCGGCCATGTCGACCGTATCGCCGCGTTGACCGCAGCCGCAGAAGCGGCCCCGGCCCGGCAACCGGAGGCCATCCGTCGCCGCATCCACGACCAGATCGCCCTGCTCACCGGCGGGTCGGTGGCGCTGGATCCCCAGCGCCTGCATCAGGAAGCGGTGCTGCTGGCCAGCCGTGCGGACATCCGTGAGGAAATCGACCGGCTGCACGCCCATGTGACGGCGGCGCGGGCGCTGCTGGACGAGGGCGGCGCCGTCGGTCGGCGGCTGGATTTTCTCGCCCAGGAACTGGCCCGCGAAGCCAATACCCTGTGCGCCAAAGCCAATGACGCCAGCCTGTCTGCGATAGGCCTCGACCTCAAAACCGTGGTCGAGCAGTTCCGCGAACAGGTCCAGAACGTCGAGTAACGCTCATGCAAGTCAACATTCCCGACGCGCCAGTTACCCGGCGCGGCTTCGTCCTGATCCTGTCCTCGCCGTCGGGCGCCGGCAAGTCGACCCTGACGCGCCGGCTGCTGCAACGCCACGACTTGCAGATGCAGATGTCGGTGTCGGTCACGACGCGGGCGCGGCGGCCGTCGGAGATCGCCGGCCAGGACTATCACTTCATCACCCGTGAGGAATTCGAGGTAGGTCGCGATCGCGGCGACTATCTGGAGTGGGCCGAGGTGCATGGCAATTTTTACGGCACGCCCCGCGGCGCCGTGGAGAAGAGCCTCGTCGCCGGCCACGACATGGTCTTCGACATTGACTGGCAGGGCGCCGATCAGGTGGTGGAGAAGATGCCTGATGACGTGGTGACCGTCTTCATCCTGCCGCCCTCCATGGCCGAGTTGCGCAACCGCCTGGTGCGCCGCGCCGAGGACGCGAAGGAGGTCATCGACGCCCGCCTGGCCGCGGCCCGTGACGAGATCGCCCATTGGGAGGCCTACGACTACGTGGTGGTCAATGAGGACCTTGATCTGAGCTACAACGCGCTGATCGCCATCATTTCCGCCGAGCGCCTGAAGCGTCGCCGCCAGACGGCGCTGGTCCCGCTGGTCGCCAGCCTGATGGACGGCCCGCTGCCCCAACACGACTGATGCCCGAACCCGGCGCGCCCGACCCAGCGGATTTTGGGTGATGCCCGATACGTGGACCCTGGCTCTGGCCCCGGGTGGCGGACGGCTCGGCTGGCGAGCCTGGCGCCGGCGGGCAGGGCGTCGCCTGGGCAGATCCCTTGCCTGGTTCTTTGGGCAGATCCCCTGGCCGATAGCAGTTCGCGCAATAGAGACCTCAGCCGTTCTCCGCCAGCATGGCGTCGCGCTCATTGGCGAGGCGCACGAAGCCGGAAACGGGGACAGTCTCGGGGCGGTCGGTCTGCTCGATGCCAGCGCGGGCGAGCAGGGCCAGCGGCTCGCTGACGACGCCCTTCAGGCTCTGCCGCAGCATCTTGCGGCGCTGGCCGAACGCTGCCTGGGTCACCGCCTCCAGCGCCGCCAGCCGGCATGGCTCCGGCGCGGCGCGCGGCGTGATGCGAACCACGGACGACATGACCTTCGGCGGCGGCGTAAAGGCGGCCGGCGGCACATCGAACAGGATTTGCGCCTCGGTGCGCCAGCCGCACAATACGCCCAGCCGGCCATAATCATTCGGCGCCGACGGGCCGGCGACGATCCGCTCCGCCACCTCGCGCTGGAACATCAGCGTCAGCGATTCCCATGCCGGCGGCCACGCCTCCGTGGTGATCCAGCCGATCAGCAGCGCCGTGCCGACATTGTAGGGCAGGTTGGCGATGATGCGTAGCGGACCTGCATCGGGGCCGGTGAGCGCGGCGAAATCCACCTTGAGCGCGTCGTCGTTGATCACCCGCAGCCGCCCTGGATAGCGCGCGGCGATCTGCTCTAGCGCCGGCAGGCAACGCTGGTCCCGCTCAATGGCGATAACCTCGCGCGCTCCGCCGGCGAGCAGGGCGCGGGTCAGGCCGCCCGGGCCTGGCCCCACCTCGATCACCGTAACGCCGTCGAGCGGGCCGGACGCGCGGGCGATTTTCGCGGTCAGGTTCAGGTCAAAGAGAAAGTTCTGGCCCAGCGATTTGCGCGGCTCCAGCCCGTGGGTGGCCACAATCTCGCGCAGGGGGGGAAGGTCATCAATCATGTGGGCGGGGCTCCCCGTGCGTCCGCCAGCCGCCCGGCGAGGCGCAGCGCCGCCATCAGGCTGTCCGGTCGGGCCAGGCCCTTGCCGGCGATATCAAACGCCACGCCATGGTCGGGCGAGGTGCGGACAAGCGGCAGGCCGAGCGTGACGTTCACGCCTTCGTCAAAGGCGATGGTCTTGATCGGGATCAACGCCTGATCGTGGTACATGCACAAGGCGACGTCGTAGCCGGCGCGGGCCCGCGCATGGAACATGGTGTCGGCCGGCAGCGGACCAAACGCGTCGATACCCTCCGCCCGCAGCGCCGCGATGGCCGGGGCGACGATGGCCGCATCTTCTTTCCCCAGCGCGCCATTCTCTCCGGCATGGGGGTTAAGGCCCGCCACCGCCAGCCTTGGATTGGGCGCGCCAAAGCGCTGCGCCAGGTCGCGGGCCACGATGCGTCCGGTTTCGACGATCAGCGCCGTGGTAAGCCGGCGCGGAACCTCCGCCAGAGGCATGTGAATGGTCACCGGAACCACGGCCAGTTCCGCGCACCACAGCATCATCACCGGCGTTGGCGTCTGGCCGGCGGCATCAGCGCACAGTTCGGCGAGAAATTCTGTGTGGCCTGGATGGCGGAAGCCGGCCGCATACAGCACCGATTTGGCAATGGGGTTGGTGACCACGCCCGCCGCGACGCCGCTGCGCGCCAGGGCGACGGCGTCGGTGATCGCGGCGATGGTCGCCGCCGCATTGGCGGGATCGGGCTGGCCCGCAAGGGCGGGGGCAGGCGCGGCGTTGACTGGGAGCAGCGGCAACCGCCCGGCGGGAAGAGCGCTGGCCGGAAGCGCGCTGGCTCCAGGAGGGGCAGGCAGAACCGCGACCTCAACCCCCTGGGCGTGCGCCGCCCGCGTCATCGCGCCGACATCGCCCACCACGAAAAATGGCGGCAGTTGCTGGCGTTGCAGCCAGGCGGCCACGGCGATCTCCGGGCCGATCCCGGCGGGATCGCCCATGGTGAGCGCCAGCGCGCCGCCCTGCGTCATTGCGAGACGCCGTCGCGCGTCGAGCTGCCCACGGACTGGCTGAGTTGCACCGCGCCGAGCGTCGTCAGCTCCAGCTTGAGCATGATGCTCTGGTTGTTGGTGCGCACGCCGGTGGTCGGGTCGTTGTAGGTGTTGGTGTAGACCACGGCAAATGTGGTGCATTCGTCCTGATACTGAACGCCAAACGAGGTGGAGGCGACCGAGCCATACGGCGCCTTCACGTAGCTGGTGGCCAGCGGATTGGACATGAAATACTGGCTGGCGTTCTTCTGGGCGCTCAGATCGAACAGAACGCTGCCGTTGACGCGCCAGTTGGGGGTGAGCTGGTAAGCCAGCGACGGGGCCAGGCCCTGGCGGCGCACCGCATAGCCCAGGGCTGGCTGCGCGGCGTACTGGCCATAGGTCAGGCTGGCCTGCATGGAGCCGAAGTTCAGGCTGCTTGTCAGCTCCATGCGCTTCAGCGCGAAGGTTTCCTGGTCGAAGCGGCCGCGCGCGGTGAACGAATAACGGCTGTTGGGCTGGACGTGGACGCGGCCCACATAATCCGACGCCTGGCGATCGAGGCCGGAGTCGAGGCCGGTATTGCTCGGGTCGCGATAACCTTCCGAGAAGGAGTTCTTGCCGGCGAGTTGCACCGACTGGCCGAACAGCATGTCGGCGTATGCGCCGCCCTCGGTGGTCACGGCGTATTTCAGGCCGTAATTCAGGCGCACGCCGCCCTCGACGCGGTCATAGCCGGAGAACTTGTTCCACTCGAACAGGGTGGTGTCGTCGAACACCAGGCTCTGGGCGTCCTCATTCGGCAGCTTGCCAATGCGGGTCTCATTGGGACGCGCCACGATCTGGGCGATCGGCTCGATGGTGTGGGTAAGGCCGCCGGAGCTCGTCGCCACGAAGGGGTAGCGATACTCCAGGCCAACCGCCGGCATGACGCGGCCGAGCACGTCCGGATCCGGGTCCATGAAGCTGGGAATATTGCTGTTAAGCGGCCCGTTGAGGTTGACGCGCGTCCAGGTTCCGTCAACCCGCATGGAGGCAAACGGCATCCAGACCTGGCCGAACGGGTCAATGAACTTGCGCTTCCACGACACCTCCGCGCTGGCGCGCGAGTAGGTTCCCGCCATGCCGCGCATGATGCAGCGGCCCTTCTCGTAGACGGCGCAGTTCGAATAATATCCCAGCCAGTTATTCAGCATGTCAGGCGTTTGCTGGAAGAACGCCTGGTCGCGGCTGAGGCTGGTGACGTTGGCGTCGATGGTGATCTGGCCGCCAAGCCATTCCGGCGCGTTGAAGGCCTTGTTGTAGTCGAGCACCGGATGGACGACCGGCTGCTGCTTCTGCCAGTCAAGGCTCGACAGGGCCTTGAAGTAGTAAGCGCGCAGGTCAAAGAAGCCCTGGTCGCCCTTGCCGGTCAGGAACACCGTGGAGGTCGACTCGCGGAAATAGGTGGTCGACAGGCTCTCCGACTTGATCTTGTAGTTGTCGAGGAACCACTTGTCGCTCAGCAGGGCGACGTCCCAGCCATATTGCCATTTGTCGTTGATGTAGAAGCGGCCGGCGCTCTCGATGGAGCCACGGAAATCCTTGTCGCGCGGACCTATGGGAGAGGCGAGGAAGGCGTCCTTGTCCTGCTGGAAGATGCCCGCCGCGCGAACATTGTAGCTGCCGGTTTCGAGACGGTGACGCCATTCGGCCATGCCCAGGAAGCCCTGCCGCGTCATGTACGTCGGCGTCAGGGTCAGGTCCATGTTGGGGGCGATATTGATGAAATACGGCAGCGCCACGCCGTAGCCGGTGGCCGATGTCGCGATAAAGCGCGGCGACAGGAAGCCGGTCTTGCGCTTCACCGTCGGATCGGGCGCCGACATGTAAGGAATATACGCCAGCGGGATGCCGGCGAACTCGATCGTGGCGTCCTCGTAATAGATCATCCGCTCTTCGTTTTTGTGGATGATCTTTGCGGCGCGCACCTGCCACAGCGGCGGCCGCTCCGGCTTGTCGGCGCAGGGTTCGCAGGCGGTGTAGGTGCCCTTCTCGAACACCATGGTCTCGCCGGCGGTGCGCTCGGCGCGCGGCGCGGTGAAGCGGGTGGTGACGGTTTTGCCAGCGAACACGCCCGTGCGCTTCACGCGCAGGGAATCGATGAAGCCGTCCTTGAAATTGTCGGTGAGTTCGAACTTGTCGCCGGTGATGACCGTGCCGTCCGCTTCGGTGATGCGGGCGTTGCCGGTGGCGAACACGCGGCGGGAGTTGCGGTCATAGGTGACGGAATCCGCCTGCAGGGTGCGGCCCTGGTAGTACAGGTGGACGTCGCCAACGGCTGAAACCGTGTTCTTGTCATTGTTGTAGACCAGCTCGCCCGCTTCCACGAGCAGCTTGTCCTTCTCGCCCGATTGCTTCTGTGACTTCGCTTGCAGCGCGTCGTTCAGGGTCTGGGCCGACAGGACGCACGGGGCCGCGCTCGCCAGCAGAACCGCTGCGATCGCCCTCAACGCAACCATGCCAATCCGTGACTTCATACTGCCGTTCCATCCCGTCCGTGGGCGGACGTCAAAGTCCGCCCTGGACGCCGTGTGCTGGGACGTCGCCTCGCGGCGGCGGCCGGTTAAGCGTTGGCGCTGTCGCGCCAGGGCCGTTGCGCGCTCGCGCAACGCCCGGGGGCCCGGGTTCAGCCGTCCTCCTGATAGAGGAGGGCGAGCACGCCGAGTAGCGCGCCGGTTACCGCAGGGAACCAGGCGGCCACCGCGGTCCCCAACATGCCGGAGCTCCCCAGGTCCTGCATGAGCTCAGTCGCCACATAAAGCACGAAGCCGGCGACGACACCACTGAGAACCATTTTGGCCACGCCACCAAATCGGAAAAACCTTAAGGAAAATGACGCCGCGACGAGCACCATGGCGACGAACAGCATCGGCCTGGCGATCAGGACATCGAACTGGAGCCGGTAACCCGTTGCATCCAGACCAGCTTTTTCCGTGCGCTCGATAACCTGTGGAAGTTGCCATAAAGGCACGCTTTCTGGCGGCGTGAAGGCCCGGCGCACCTGCGCCGCGTCGAGCCCGCTGGCGATCTGCTTTGTCTGGAATGGCTGTGGCGGCGCGCCGGCGGAGATCACGCGCCCGTCGGCAATATTCCAGTAACCATGTTCCAGGGTTGCGGTCTTCGCCTCGATCCGGTCGTGGAAGCTGCCGTCCGGATTGAAGTTGAAAAACGTCACCCGGTTGAGGGTCGTGGAGTTCTCGATCACCTGATCGGCGCGGATGATGACCTCGCCCTCCGGCCGCCGCTCGCGCAGCCATTGTTCCTTGCCTGGCTGGAATTTCTGGCTCTTGGCGAAAATGCGGGCCTCAACCTGGGAGGCATGCTGTTTGAGATGGGCGGCGAAGGGGTTGTAAATGGTGATGGCGACGACGCCAGTCAGCAACGCCACCAGCACGGTCGGTTGCAGGAATTCCCAGGCGGAAACGCCAGCGGCGCGGGCAATCACCAGCTCCAGCTTGCGGCTGAGGTTGAGCAGGGTCGCCATAGCCCCGAACAGGATGGCGAAAGGCAGCACCTGCTCCGCCACGGCGGGGGTGCGGAACAGCGCCAGCGTCGCCATCATCGACGTGGAGGCGCCCTCGGCGTCGCCGGCGCGCCGCATCAGCTCCACCAGGTCGAGCGTGTAGATCAGGGCGAACACCGTGCCGAAAACGATCAGCACGGCGCGAATGAAATGGCGCGCGAAATAGCGGCCGAGCGTGGGTCCGATAATCATGCGCGTGGAGTGCTCATCAGGCGCGCCGCAGCGGCAGGGCGGGCAGGCGCGCCATCAGGCGCGCCCGTGCGGCGTCGAGGCGGTCGGTCAGCGCGCTGACCCGATCCGGAAAGAAGACAAGCAGCAGGGCGAAGAAGCTGCCCAGCAGCGGCGCGGCGTAGATGCCGATGACGCCGGCCGGCGATCGCACCGCCGCCGAGGAGGCGAGAAAGCCCAGCACGCGCACCGCCACGACGCCGGTCAGCGCCATGATCATGGCGAAACCACGCCCCTGGCGCGTGGTGCGGGCCTGGCCGAGAGCGGCGAAGGCAATCAGGATGAAGGCGATGGGATAGAGCGGCGCGGCGAAACGGTCGTGCAATTCGGCGCGGAAGCGGCCTGCCTGCATCTTGTAGTAGCCGTCGTTCACATTGGGGTTGAGCAGGTCCGACGTCGAGCGCTCGCGCGGCTTGTAGACCACCTCGCCGCCTTCGCCGCCAAACGCGGACAGATCAATGGCGTAGCGGTCGAAATTGACGATCGAATTGTCGCCATTGCCGCCGTCCTGACGCTGGATCGAGCCTTTCTCCAGCACCAGGTAGCTCTGGCCGTCCAGTTCCACCGTCTGGCCGCGCTGGGCGAGGTAGATTGAGGTCTTGCCCTGCTCGCGCCGGTCCTGGAAGAAAATGCCGAGCAGGGTGGCGCCCTGGCGCTCGCGATAGTGGAAGGTGACGCCGCTATCGAGCGCCGTGAACTGGCCGGGCTTGACGATATTGGCGACGAAATCGGCGCGGATATTGGTCACGAGGTCGCGCAGACCCTGAAAGCTGTTTGGCATCAGCCAGATGGTCATCCAGCCCGTCAGCAGCGCCACGGCAAGGGAGGCGTAGCCGAAGGGGCGCAACAGGCGGCCGGGTGACACGCCGGCGGCGCTCATCACGATCAGCTCCGAGTCGCCGTTCAGTTTGTTCAGGGCGTAAACGGCGCCAATGAACAGCGCCACGGGCGCGATCACGGTGATCAGCGCCGGCAACGACAGGGCGGTGACGGTGAAGAACACCCAGATGGTCTGGCCCTTGCCGGTCAGCAGGTCCATCTGCTTCAGCGCCTCGGTGATCCAGATCACAAGGGTCAGCGCCAGCAGGCAACTGATGAAGCCGGTCGCGACGTTCCGGAAAATATAGCGTTCGATCAGTGTCATGCAGCGTGCTCTGGACCTTTTGCCCCCTGCTGGCGCAAGGGTCCATTCAGGTTTGACGGACGGGTTGCGCCAGTTTTGCCCGACGGCGTTCGCAGGCGCCATGATAGCCGCGACGCCTGAAGGAAACATTGCCGCCTGAACGGGTTCGCTGCGGCGCGGCCATGGCTGAAGAGCCAGGATCTCCCTGCTTCCAACGCTTCCAGTAGCCTGTAACCTGGGGCGGGCGTCGCGTTAAGGGGGGCGATGCCTGCCTCAAGGTCGGCCAGCCGGCTTGCGGCGGATGTTGCACAAGCGCAGAAGGCCTTTTCAAGGCGCCGCGCGGGCCGTCCTGTCAGCGCTGGACGTCCCGTAAATATGCGCGCGCTGGCGGTCTTACCAGCGCCGGGCGTCGCATTGTATGCGCGCGCTGGCGCCTTATCAGCGCCGGGCGTCCCGTTATATGCGCGCACTGGCGCCTTATCAGCGCCAGGCGTCCCGTTATATGCGCGCGCTGGCGCCTTATCAGCGCCAGGCATCCCGTTATATGTATGTGGGGGGTGGGCGCTGGAACGGGCGAGGCGACCGTTTTTGCGCCAGGTTATGCAATTCAGCAGGAAGGCCGGGCCCTTCAATGGATTCCGGGCCGGATCGAGGGTTTCATGAGCGATCGTATCAAGGTTGATTTCCGGAGCGTCGAGCCGATTGTCGGCGGCGATGTGGTCGTTTTCGTCGGCGATGATCTGAAGCTGACGCCGCTGGCCCAGGATCTGCTCGGCGCCGCCGCCCAGGCGCTGGTGACGCGCGCCGCCGCTGTCGACCGCTTCAGGGGCAAGGCGCGCAGCGCCATGGTTGTCACCGCGCCGGCCGGCATCGCCGCCGATCGCCTGGTGGTTGTTGGCGTTGGCGACGCTGAGGCGCGCGCCCGAATCGACTTCACCCATCTTGGCGGCGTGGTGATGGGCAAGGTCGGCGCCGGCCGCGCCGCCCATGTGGTGTTCGACTTCCCCGTAACCGGGGCAGGCGGGCCGAAGGACGATCCGGCGAAGCCTTCCGGCAAGGATGCGAAGAAAGCGGCGAAAAAGGCCGCCAGGAAGAGCGCCGAGACCGGCGACGCCGTGTCCGGCCCCGCGCCGGCTGGCGCTGGCGCCGCCGCCGATTTCGGTCTGGGCCTGCAGCTGCGCGCCTATCGTTTCGACCAGTACAAGACGAAGAAGAAGGACGAGGACAGCGGCGTCGAGGGCGGCGATTTCGCCATTTACCTTGCCGATCCGTCCGCCGCCCGCAAGGCGTGGCGCGCCCGTGAGGCGATCGCCGGCGGCGTCATCCTGGCGCGCGATCTGGTGAATGAGCCGCCGAACGTGCTCTATCCGGAAGCTTTTGCTGACCGCGCCGCCGGCCTGTCGAAGCTTGGCGTCGAGGTTGAGGTGCTGGACCAGAAGCAACTGGCCAAGCTTGGCATGCGGGCGCTGCTCGGCGTCGCCCAGGGCTCGGCCTTCGCGCCGCGCGTCGTGGTGATGCGCTGGAATGGCGGCCGCTCCGGCGACGCGCCGGTGGCCTTCATCGGCAAGGGCGTCTGCTTTGATACCGGCGGCATCTCCATCAAGCCCGCCGCCGGCATGGAGGACATGAAGGGCGACATGGGCGGCGCCGCCTGCGTCACCGGCCTGATGCACGCGCTGGCCGCCCGCAATGCGAAGGTGAACGCCATTGGCGTTATCGGTCTTGTCGAGAACATGCCCGACGGCGCCGCCCAGCGCCCCGGCGACATTGTCACTTCCATGTCCGGCCAGACCATCGAGATCATCAACACCGACGCCGAGGGGCGCCTGGTGCTGGCGGATATCCTCTGGTACGCGAAGGAGCGCTTCAAGCCGCGCTTCATGATTGATCTTGCGACGCTCACCGGCGCCATCCTGGTGTCGCTGGCCCACGAGCACGCCGGCCTGTTCGCCAATGACGATCCGCTCGCCGGCCAGCTCTCCGCCGCGGGCGAGGCCACGGGCGAAACTGTCTGGCGCATGCCGATGGGCGACGCCTTCGACAAGATGATCGATTCCAAATTCGCCGACATGAAAAACACCGGCGGTCGCTTCGGCGGTTCCATCACCGCGGCGCAGTTCCTGAAGCGCTTCGTCGGCGACACCCCCTGGGCGCATCTAGACATCGCTGGCGTCGGCATGGGTCCGCCAGCCAGCGACATCAACCAGTCGTGGGGGCCAGGCTGGGGCGTGCGCCTGCTCGACCGCCTGGTGGCGGACAATTACGAAGGCTGAAACCAGCGCGCGGCGCCTTTTCGGGGGGGACACCCCCGGGAGGGCGCTGGAGGTGGGCGCCTGAGATAAGACGTGGATGCCGCGCAACAATGCCCGCGCCTCCGGCGTCCGCCAGCAACGCGTCGCAAAGGATTTGACCACTCATGGCGGAAGTCCTGTTCTACCATCTGCAGCAACAGCCGGTTGAGGCCGTGCTGCCGGGGCTGCTGCTGCGCAGCCTTGAGCGGGGCTGGCGCGTGGTGGTGGAGGCGGGGGACGAACAGCGCATGGCCGCGCTCGACGACCATCTCTGGACGTTCTCCGACGACAGCTTCCTGCCCCATGGCTCGGCCCGCGAGCCGGATATCGCCGGCCAGCCGGTGGCGCTGGTCTGCGAGCCGGGCAATCCCAACAACGCCAATGTGCGCTTTCTGGTCCATGGAGCCCGGGCGCCGGAGGATCTCTCCGGCTGGGAGCGCATCGTGCTGATGTTCGATGGCGCCGACGAAACGGCGCTGGCGGCGGCGCGCGAGGACTGGCGCAAGGTGAAAGCCGGCGGCGCCGACGCCACCTATTGGCAGCAGAACGATCAGGGGCGCTGGGAAAAGAAGGCCTGATGCCAGGGCCCGGTGAGCCGGACCTGCCGGGCCCTGGTGAAGCCCGTGCGGCGCTTGAGCAATTCAGAATGCGGATGCGCCAGCGTCTTCGCATTCTGATATGAGCCGGCTTTCAGCCTGGCGTCAAACTTCCGCCCCTGAATCAGCTCAGGGGTTCCGGCCAGAAATCGCACGGGTCTCCCCGGCGAAAAGCGCCCGTTTCGGGACGAGTCAGTCTGTAACCGAAAGGATGGCCATGTCGCCGGTCGAACGCCAATGCCGTCATGCGCGGCGGACGGAAATCGCGAAAACCGCCCTGGTCGCCCTGATGGCCGCCGCGATGCTGACCGGCCCGACGCTGTCTGGCGCCCGCGCCGCGGACGAAGCGTCGTCCTCTGCGCCCGCCGCCGCGCAGTCGCCGCCCCGGGACGCGGCGCGCGAGCGCCTGCCGGCGCCGCGCAGCATCGTTCGCGACATGAATATCGCCGGCAAACCGCTGCGCTATGTCACGACCGCCGGCAGCATCCCGCTGCGCGACGCCGACGGCGCCCTGCTGGCCGAAGTTGCCTACGTGGCCTATCTGCGCCGCGATGCGGACGACAAGGCCAATCCGCGCGACAATTCCAAATCCCTCAGTGACCGGACGGAGCGCGACGTCTCCACGCGGCCCATCACCTTCGTGTTCAATGGCGGCCCCGGCGCTTCGTCCGCCTGGCTGAACTTTGGCGCCCTTGGCCCGCGCATTGTCCGCTTCGGCAATCAGGGGGATGCGCCCTCCGATGCGCCGCTGCTGCGCGACAATCCCGAAACCTGGCTGCCGTTCACTGATCTGGTGTTCATCGATCCGCCGGGTACGGGCTTCAGCCGGCTCGCCAGCGACAAGGAAGCGTTGCGCAAGAATTTCTGGTCGGTCGATGGCGACATCAAGGGGCTGGCCCGGGTGGTCAGCCGCTACCTGACCGACAATGGTCGTCTGACGTCGCCCAAATATCTCGTCGGCGAGAGCTATGGCGGCTTCCGCGCGCCCAAACTGGCCAGCGCCCTGCAGACGGGCGAGGGCATCGGCGTCAACGGCGTGGTGATGCTGTCGCCGGTGCTGGATTTCGCCCGCCTTGGCGCCCAGACCGATCCGGTGATCGGCCAGGCGGGGCTGTTGCCGTCGATGGCCGCGGCCCGGCTGGAGCGCGATGGCAAGCTGACGCCAGAAGCCCTGAAACCCGTGGAGGAATATGCGCGCGGTCCCTATGTGGCTGACCTGCTGCGTGGCCCGCGCGACGCGGCGGCCCAGGGGCGCATCAATGCGAAGGTGGCGGAATTCACCGGCCTCGATCCGGCGCTGGTGGCCCGGCTTGGCGGGCGGGTGGACGGCCGCACCTTTGCGCGTGAGTTCCGGCGCGCGGGCGGCGGGGATGCCCGGAACGATATCGTCAGCCAGTATGACGCCAATGTCGGCGCGCCCGACCCCTGGCCGCTCTCCCTGATGGCCCGCAACGACGACCCAATTCTCGACGGCGCCCAGGCGCCGCTGGCCAGCGCGGCGGTCGATGAGATCACCCGCACCATCGGCTGGCGGCCCGAGGGGCGCTATCATCTGCTGTCTGAACAGGTGAACCGTGGCTGGGACTGGGGGCGCGGCCTGCGTCCGCCCGAAGCGTTGTCCGACCTGCGCGCCGCCCTGGCGCTTGATCCGGAGATGAAGGTCCTCGTCGTTCACGGCTATGGCGATCTGGTGACGCCATACTTCCAGTCGAGCCTCGATCTCGCCTCCCTGCCGGCCATTGGCGGAGCCGATCGCACGCCATTGCGCGTCTATCCTGGCGGACACATGTTCTATACGCGCGAAGCTTCGCGGCGGGCGTTCGTGGAAGATGCGCGCAAGCTGTATCCCGCCGCCAAGGAAGCGGAGACGCCGGAACGCGGCCGCTGACGCTGCGCCGAGGGCGCGTCGGGCCAGAACGACAGGGCAAGGCTCCGCTTCCATATGAACGGGTTTTGCTGCAGAACCGGAAGCGCGGCTGTAGAGCGCTGCGCTGTTTCGCAATCATCATGAAGGATCGCCAGGTGCAGTTGGATCACGTGCAGTTGGATCACGCGCAGTCTGATCGCTCACAGCCGGATTTGACCAGAAGCGCCCCGTCCAAGGCCGCAAAATCACTTGCTGCAAAATCCCTGGCTTCAAGCGTTCGCGCGGACTGGCTCCGCGCCCAATTGCGCCGCCCCGGCTTGCTGCGCCGTGCGGCGGCGGTGGGCGCGCCGGCGCTGGCGATCGCGATGGCGGGCTGCTCCTACAACATCAGCGCCATCGGCGTCGCCAATGACCGCAGCGCCTCCGCGTCAGTCGGCTCGGGCGGCGTTTACGCCCAGCAGACCGGCCCGTCCGGAACCTCTGTCTACAGCGCGCCGGCGCCGGCGCCCAACTACGGTCCGGTGCTGCGCGCCGACGGAACCTGCTCGCAGCCATTCACGGGCCCAGCCCCAGCCGCCATCGAGCCGGGCATTGGCGAATGCGCCCTGGTCGCCGCCAAAGGCGCGCCAGTCGACGTGCTGATCGGCGGCAGCGGCAAGGGCCAGCGCGAGGTCCAGGTGCTGTATCAGGAGCCCACAGGAAAGAGGGTCTACCTGTTCTCTGACAACAAACTGGTCCGCATCGTCGAGTGACGGGCGAGGGGAGCGCCGGGTTTCATCCCCGCAATGCTTCAGCTGTGCAGCCCGCGACCACGATCCCCCAAAGCACACCAGCGCGCTGACAACGCCCTCACGACTGCTGGGGGCGCCTGCGGCTGCGGTCACCCACAACGCGCTCTCGAGCGATGATCACTGACAGCCTCTCCTGACTACAGTCACCCGCAGCGTCTCCGCGCGCTCATGACGCCCCCACCGGGTCATGGCCGGACCTGTCCCGGCCATCCACGCAAACCCCTGATATAGTTGGTCGCGCCCGGTTGGCGGCTGCAGCGCGTGGGCGCCCGCAACACGTGCGGGCATGACGCGGTGAGGGTGGTCGCAGGGGCGTTGCACGGCCAACAGGGCGCCGCGCCCTGTTTCCGGGATGGCCGAAGGGCGGCGGTTGGCTTGCCGCCTTCGTCTTGCGATGCGCCCGGGCCTCAGGCGCCGCTTTCCAGCTGCGATGAGATCTCCAGCCACTCTTCTTCGGCGGTTGCGATTGCCTCCGCTGCGTCGGCCCGCATCTTCGCCAGCTCCGCCGCCTTGGCGGGGTTCTTTGCAAACGCGTCGCCTTCAGCCAGAGCCGCGTCCACCTTGGCGACAGCGGTCGTCAGCTTCTCGATCCGCGCCTCAAGCGCCTCAAGCCGCTTGCGTAGCGGGGCCTGGGCCTGGCGGCGCTCCGCGGCCTGGCGACGACGCTCCGCCTGCTCGTTGCCCTGGTTGTCGGCGCGGGATTTGCCGGCGTCCGGGCCGCCGAGCACCAGCGCCCGGTATTCATCCAGATCGCCGTCGAATGGCTTCACGGAGCCATTGGCCACCAGCCACAGCCGGTCGACGCAGGCCTCGACCAGGAAGCGGTCATGGCTGACCAGCACCACCGCGCCGGGGTAGTCGTTGATTGCCTCCATCAGCGCCTGGCGGCTGTCGATGTCGAGGTGGTTCGTCGGCTCGTCGAGGATCAGCAGGTGCGGCCCGTGGAAGGCGGCCAGGCCCATGGTGAGACGGGCGCGCTCGCCGCCGGAGAGCGACGACACCGGCGTATCGGCCTTCTGCCCCGGAAAGCCCATCTGCGCCGCCCGGGAGCGAATTTTCGCCTCCGGCGCCCCAGGCATCAGCACCGCGACGTGCTGGAATGGCGTGTCGTTGATGCGCAGCACGTCGAGCTGGTGCTGGGCGAAGAAGGCGGTTTCCAGCTTGCCCGAGCGCGTCATGACGCCGGAGAGTGGCTCCAGCGAGCCAGCGAGCAGCTTGGCGAAGGTGGATTTGCCATTGCCGTTCTGGCCAAGCAGGGCGATGCGGTCATCTGGCGCGATCGACAGGTTGAGGTTCTTCAACACCACGCGCTCGCCATAACCGGCCGTGACGCCCTCCATGGCGATGATCGGCGGCGACAGCGGCCGCTCCGGGCCAGGCAGGCTGAACGGCAGCACCGCCTCATCGGTCATGGCGGCGATCGGCTCCATCTTCTCGAGCCGCTTCAGCCGCGATTGCGCCTGCCGCGCCTTGGTCGCCTTGGCGCGGAAACGGTCGACGAACGCCTGCATGTGCTTGCGCTCGTTCTCCTGTTTGACGCGCAGGGCGTTGTTCTGCGCCATCTTTTCCCGGCGTTGCCGGTCGAATGAGGTGTATCCGCCGCGATACAGGGTCAGCTTGCCCCGGTCGAGGTGCAGGATGTGGTCAACCGCCTCGTCGAGCAGTTCGCGATCGTGGCTGATGACCAGCGCCGTGTGCGGATAGCGGCCAAGAAAGTCGTAGAGCCACAGCGTGCCCTCGATATCGAGGTAGTTGGTCGGCTCGTCCAGCAGCAGCAGGTCCGGCTCGGCGAACAGCACCGCCGCCAGCGCCACGCGCATGCGCCAGCCGCCGGAGAACGACGAACAGGGCCGCAACTGCGCTTCCGCGTCGAAGCCGAGACCATGCAGGATCGCCGCCGCTCGCGCCGGGGCGGAATGGGCGTCGATGTCCACCAGCCGCGTCTCGATTTCGGCGCGGCGCATGGGGTCGGTCGTCGTCTCCGCCTCGAGCAGCAGCGCCGCGCGCTCCGTATCGGCGGCCAGCACCACCTCGACCAGCGGTTCGGGGCCGGAGGGCGCCTCCTGGGCAACCGCGCCAATGCGACGGTGACGGGGCAGGGAGAAGGCGCCGCTTTCGGAGGAAATCTCGCCGGTAAGCAGGCGGAACAGGGTGGATTTGCCGGCGCCGTTGCGACCAACAAAGCCCACCCGCGCGCCATCCGGAATGGCGGCGCTGGCGCTGTCGAACAGGATGCGGGGGCCGAGACGGTAGGTCAGGTCGCTGATGGTAAGCATGGCCGGGTTTTGGCCCCAGGCGCGCTTGCGCGCAAGCCAC